>JAYVVB010000397.1:0-5785 GCA_043787455.1 Rhizobacter sp. | reverse complement strand
AAAGCGAAAGCGAGCTCGACATCGTCGTCGGCGCCGGGCCGCAGCTCGTTCTGCTCGCGGCCGATGCCGACGAGCGCGTCGGCGAATGGCTGATCGATGGCTGCTCGGTGCTGCCGCGCTCGGCGTCGCCTTCGGCCGTCGCCGGGGCGGCACGCGCTGCGCTGGCAGGCCTGGTCGCCACGCCTGCGACCTTCGCCGCCGAAGCGCTGCGCTTCGAGCGCGTCGGCGAGCGCCCGGTCGCGCCGCCGGTCTTCGAGGCGCTGACGCCGCGCGAGCGCCAGGTGCTCGCGGCGATGAGCAACGGCCTGGGCAACCGCGAGATCGGCGGCGTCCTCGGCATCTCGGCGCACACCGCCAAGTTCCACGTCGCCCAGATCATCGCCAAGCTGCAGGCGCAGTCGCGCGCCCACGCCGTCGCCAAGGCGCTGCGCGCCGGCTTCGTCGACGCTTAGCGCTGAGAAGATGCGCTGAAGTCCGGCTAGAACGCGCATTCGAGGGAGGCCCTTTGCGAGGCGATGGTTAAGGCGCTCGCCAAGCGTTGATCACGCGACCGAACTGCCGACGCTTGCTGCCGCTGAAGATAGACCTGCTTAAAGCTGCAGCCAAAAAATGGCTGCTATTGGCTTGGCTCAGCTCGCCCGAGCGGCGATGAACGGGTACTCGCGACCGGCAGCGATGAGGCCGTTGAGTGAGCCCCGACCGAGCAACGAAGCCCACCCAGCCAGCCCGCCGTTTGCGCGCGATTCGTCAAATCGGGGCTGCGGCACGCGACGATCTCCGCTAGCGTGGATGCATGTCCACGGCCATCGAAGACATCTACCGGAGCGATAGCCGTCGCGTCTTTTCCCTCTCGTGCGCCTGCTGGGGAGCATGGACGCGGCAGAAGAGGCGCTCCACGACGCGTTCGTCGTTGCCGCGGAGCAGTGGCCGGCGCAAGGCGTGCCGGCCAACCCCGTGGCGTGGCTGGTGTCGGCCGGCCGATTCAAGGCCATCGACAAGATCCGCCGGCAATCGCGCTTCCTATCGTGGGACGCTGCACCCGAAGTGGCCGAAGCCGCTGCAGCGGTACCCGACGACAAGGCGCCGAACTGGGAGAAGCAGTGGGACGCGCGGCAAGACATCGAAGACGACCGCCTGCGTCTGATCTTCACCTGCTGCCACCCGAGCCTGTCCGAAGAGGCACGCATTGCGCTGACCCTGCGTGAGGTGTGCGGCCTGCCCACCGAGGCCATCGCCTCCGCCTGCTTGATCGCCCCATCGACGCTGGCGCAGCGCATCGTTCGCGCCAAGGCCAAGATCAAGGCCGCCGGAATCCCTTACGAAGTTCCGGGCCCTGTCGAGCGGGCACCCCGGCTGGCCAGCGTGTTGCGGGTGATCTACCTGGTCTTCAACGAAGGCTATTCGGCGCATGCCGGCGCGACTGCGCAGCACGGCGAGTTGGCTGAAGAAGCGATCCGTCTGGCGCACCTGTTGACGAGCCTCATGCCCGGCGAGCCAGAAGTGATGGGCTTGCTCGCGCTGATGCAGCTGCATCACGCTCGCCGAACCACGCGCTGTACCGCAGAAGGAGACCTGGTGCCGCTGGAAGAGCAAGACCGCACGCGCTGGGACCGTGGGGCCATCGCAGAAGGTGCGGCGTTGGCTGAAGCCGCGTTGCGCCAGCGCGGCTTTGGGGCGTACGCGCTGCAAGCCGCCATCGCTGCCGTGCACGCCGAAGCGGCCGACGCGACGGCCACCGACTGGCCGCAGATCGTCGGCCTGTACGACGCACTCATGCGCAGCGAGCCGAGCCCGGTGGTGGCGCTGAACCGTGCGGTGGCGGTGGCCATGCGGGACGGCCCCGAAGCCGGCCTGGCGCTGATCGGCCCCCTATTGCCGGCGTTGCCCGACTACCACCTGGCACCGGCCGCGATGGCCGACCTGTGCCGGCGCGCCGGCCGCATCGAAGCGGCGCGCGAGCACTACCGCGCCGCTGCGACGCTTGCGCAGCAGGAGCCCGAGCGCCGCTTTCTCATGCGGCGCCTGGCCGAACTCGGCGGCTGAAATATTTTTCGCTGGCGGCGTCGAAAGCCGTCGAAGCCGTTCGACTACTCCTTGGCGGCAGATGGAAACATCGAACCCCCAACCTTTCCAAGATGGAGAAAACCCCATGCCCAAGCTCACCCCCTACCTAGCATTGGGAAGGCCAGGCCGCCGAAGCCATGCGCTTCTACGAAAAGGCCCTCGGCGGCAAGATCGACATGACGCTGACCTACGGCGAATCACCGATGGCCGAGCAGTGCCCGGCAGAGCACCGCAAGCGCGTGATGCATTCGGCCCTGAGCCTGCCCGGTGGGGGTCAGCTCTTCGCGGTCGACAAGTTGCCCGGGAGGCAAGGCGACGGCCCGAGCGGCTTCAGAGGCATCGGCCTGACGCTGGAGTACGACGAAGTCGCCGCCGGTGAAGCCGCCTTCAAGGCCTTGGGCGAAGGGGGCAGCGTATTGATGCCGATGGCCCCAAGCTTTTGGGTCGAATGCTTCGGCATGCTGACCGACCGCTACGGCGTCCGCTGGATGGTCAACGCCGGTCGGTCGAAGATGTAATCCACCACGCCCATGCCTGATATCCCGAGCCCCACCATGTCATCCCGCACCGTCACACTGCATCGCGTCTTGCGCACTCGACCCGAAAAGGTCTATCGCGCCTTTCTTGAGCCCGAGGCGATGAGCAAATGGCTTCCGCCCTACGGCTTCACCTGCACCGTCCACCACATGGAGGCCAAGGTCGGCGGCGGCTTCAAGATGTCGTTTCACAACTTCACGACCGGCGCTGGTCATTCCTTTGGCGGTGAATATCTTGAGCTGAAGCCGAACGAACTGATCCGCTACACCGACGTGTTCGATGACCCGAATCTCCCTGGGGTGCTGCACGTCACCGTGGCGCTGCGGCCCGTCATTTGCGGCACCGAGGTCAGCATCGAGCAAAGCGGCATACCCGAGGCGATTCCCTTGGAGATGTGCTATCTCGGCTGGCAGGAATCGCTGGCGCAACTGGCCACGCTGGTCGAACCCGAGATCGCCGGCTGACGACTCCAAGCAACGGGCAAACCACCATGAAATACCTGTGCCTCGTCTACCTCGACGCCGAACATTGGAACGCGTGCAGCGACCAGGTGTGCCTGGACTACGTGCGCGAGTTGGAGGGTAGCCAGCATCTGGTGGGCGGTGAGCCCTTGCACCCGACGCACACCGCCACCACGGTGCGTGTGCGCGGCGAGCAGGTCGCGCTATACGACGGGCCTTTCGCCGAGACCAAGGAGATGCTGGCCGGCTTCTACCTTGTCGAGGCCAAGGACCTCAACGAAGCCATCCGCATCGCCAGCGGCATCCCGCCGGCGAAGTACGGCCCGGGCGCGCGCACGACGCTGTCTGAGGGCAGCGCCTGGTGTGTTCCTATCCCTGACACGAACTGGAGAACCGCAATGGTCAGCAAGAACACGATTTGTCTCTGGTACGACGGCGCCGCCCTGGATGCTGCGCGGTTCTATGCCGAGACGTTCCCGGACAGTGCAGTCAGCACAGTCCATCGCGCGCCCGGTGACTACCCCGCTGGCAAGCAGGGCGATGTCCTGACGGTGGAGTTCACCGTGATCGGCATTGCGTGTCTCGGGCTGGACGGCGGCGCGATGTTCAAGCACAGCGAGGCCTTCTCCTTTCAGGTTGCGACCGACGACCAAGAAGAAACCGATAGCTTGTGGAACGCGATCATCGGCAACGGCGGCCAGGCCAGCGAGTGCGGCTGGTGCGAGGACAAGTGGGGCCTGTCGTGGCAGATCACGCCGCGCGCCCTGACGGCCGCGATCGCGGACCCCGATCGCGCGGCGGCCAAACGCGCCTTCGAAGCGATGATGCAGATGACCAAGATCGACATCGCCGCGATCGATGCGGCTCGGCGCGGCTGACGCCCGCGGAGCACCGGCCCTCGCCTGGGCAGGCGACAGCGGGATCGCCGTCGCGAGCGAGCGATAGGACAATGGCGCCGTCGAGCCGCCGCGGCGGCGAAAGGGTGTCCCGTGACCATACAAGAGCTCGTATCGCAAGCGCACGCCTACCTGGTGAATGCGCTCGGTTCGCCGACCGAGATCTTCGCGCTCCTCGCGGCCGGGTTCGCCGCCGGCCTCACGATCAGCAGCTCGTTCGTGAAGACGATGGTGCCGCTGCGCTGGCTCGCGGTGTGCAGCAACGTCGGCTTTCTCGCCTACGGCGTGCTCCATCCGTCCTTCGTGATGGCGTTGATGCATGGCGTGCTGCTGCCGATCAACTGCGTTCGTCTCGCCGAGATGAAGCGCCTCACGGCGCGCGTCCATGCCGTCACGGCGAACAAGGACCGCTCGGTCGTCTGGCTCAAGCCCTACATGAAGAGCACACGCTACAAGGCCGGGGCGGTCCTGTTCAACAAGGGCGACGAGGCCGAGCATCTCTACATCCTGGCCGAGGGCCGGGTCGAGTTCGTCGAGATCGGCGTCACCATCGGCCCGGGCCAGATGTTCGGCGAGATCGCCTTCTTCGCGCCCGACAAGCGGCGCACGCTCTCGGCAAGGTGCAGCGAGGATTGCCTGGTCTTGAGCATCAACCAGAGCACGGTGCGCCAGCTCTACTACCAGAATCCGGCGTTCGGATTCGAGATCGTCGGCCTGATCGCCAACCGGCTGTCGGCCGACGTCGCACGACTCCAGGACCAGCTCACCGACCGCGCCGCCCTCGCCTGAGCGGCAGGCGCGCCGCGATCAGGCGTCGTTGTCTTCGTCGTTGTCGTCGTCCGACGAATCGTCGGCCAGGCCTTCGATCGAGTCGTCGTTGCCGGTGATCGACTCGGCCGAGTCGAGCGCGTCTTTCGAACGGGCGATGCGGTCGGGCGCGATGTCGGCGCCGTCGCGCGCGCCTTCGGGCACGGCCTCGGCGCGCTCGCCGGTGCCCATCGAGTCGCTGTCGCTGTTGTTCGAGATCGGCGTCGCGCCGCCGAGTTCGCCTTCCTCGGCGTTGGTCTTCAGGCGCGACGCGCCCTGGATGTCGCTGCCGCTGTCGGACGTGTCGCTCGGGCCGAGCGTCTCGGCGTCGCGGCCGCGGGCCTGCTGGGGCGCGCGGTCGCCGCCGAGGATGCTGCTGTGGGACATGGGAAGGGACTCCTGGTTGCGACCGGCGGCAGCAAAGCATATGCCTGCGGCGACGATCTGGCCATCGTTGCCGACGCAATGGCGCGAGAAGTCAGCGATTGAAAATGCGGCTCAGTCGATGACCCGGTCCGCCTGGAGGAGAAGCGCCGGCGGAATCTTCAACCCAAGCGCTTCGGCGGTCTTGCGGTTGATCACGAGCTCCATCTTGGTCGGCTGCTGGATCGGAATGTCACTGGCCTTCTCGCCTCGCAGGACCTTGTCGACATACGAGGCGACGCGTCGCAAGTCGTAGTCGCCTGCGGCACCGTAGCTCATCAAGCCACCAGCCGCGACAGGACCTGAATCCGGCCAAACCGAAGCAAGATGATTGCGAAGCAGGAGCTGCGCGATCTGGACTTGAGCGTCGCCGAAGAAGGCGTCGGTTTGGACGAATACCACTTGCGCGTGGAACGCGGTGATCGCCTGAAAGGCAATCTCCAGCTCTTGGAGCGAACTTGCGCGAACAACGAGTCCTCTAAACCCGAACTTGTCACCCCTCTCGCGAATGCTCTGCTCGGCGTTGCCAGTGTAGGTGACCGGATTCATCAAGAACGCCGCGCGAGCCAGGTCCGGCATCAATTGCCTCAGCAGTTC
>JAYVVB010000396.1:0-3966 GCA_043787455.1 Rhizobacter sp. | reverse complement strand
TACCACGGCACACCGGCCCAGCGCCAGGAATCGATGAACAGGCGCAGTGCGCAGAAAGTCTCGACATCGGAATCGGCGGCGACGTCCTTCTCGCTCCGGTAGCCGGTGTACTGGCCGCGCACCAGGTCGTCGGCCTTGAGCGGTAGCATGGCGCGAATGACGCTGGCCTTGGCGCTTTGCACGGCGACATAGCTCTGGAATGCGGGCGGCTCCATCGCCAGCAGCGCGACGATCTGGAACAGGTGGTTCTCGACCACGTCGCGCAGGCACCCGGCGCTTTCATAGAAGCCGCCTCGCTCGCCGACGCCGAAGTCCTCGGCCAGCGTGATCTGGACGCTGGCGATGTGGTCGCGGTTCCAGATCGGCTCGAGAAAGGAATTGGCGAAGCGAAAATAAAGGATGTTCATGATCGCCTCCTTGCCGAGGTAGTGATCGATCCGGAAGATCGACGACTCGGGAAAGACCGCATGGGCAATGGCGTCGAGCTCGATCGCCGACGCGAGGTCGCGGCCGAACGGCTTTTCGACGATGACCCGGGCATTTTTTGCCAGCCCGGCATCGCCCAGGCTTCGGATCACTGTTTCGAACAGCGCGGGTGGAATGGCGAGATAGTGGGCGGGCCTCTGCGCCTGCCCGAGCGCCTCCTTGAGCGCCGCGAATGTCGCTGGCTGCTGGTAGTCGCCGCTGACGTATCGCAGCAGCCCGCAGAGCCGGTCGAGCGCGGGCGCGTCATCGACCGCGCCGGCGAGCTCGATGCTGGCGCGAACACGCTGCCTTGCCTGTTGCACGTCGAGGCTGGTCGAGGCGACGCCGATGACGGGCACGGTCAGCGTCCCCTTCTTCACCATGTCGTAGAGGGCAGGGAAGATCTTCTTGTTCGCCAGGTCGCCGGTGAAGCCGAAGACGACGAGGGCATCGGAGGGCGTCGCGTCGGCGCGCCGAACGCTTCCGGCTCCCGCCATCGGCACGCTCATTTACCGGCCTTCGGAGACTTTTCTAGGTGACCGCCGAACTCGTGGCGCATCGCCGAGAGCAGCTGATTGGCGAAGTCGGCTTCGCCCCGCGAGCTGAAGCGCTCGTACAGGGCCGCACTCAGGACGTGCGTCGGCACGCCTTCATCGATGGCCGCCTCGATCGTCCAGCGGCCTTCGCCCGAATCGGACACGCGCCCGCCATAGGCGGCGAGCTGCGGGTCCGCCAGCAGCGCGCTGGCCGTCAGGTCGAGCAGCCACGAGCCGATCACGCTGCCGCGGCGCCAGACTTCCGTGATGTCCGGCAGGTTCATGTCGAACTGATAGAACTCCGGGTTGCGAAGAGGCGTGGTCTCGGCGTCGGCCACCTGCTCGCGCTTGCCGACGTTGGCATGACGAAGGATGTTGAGCCCTTCGGCGTACGCCGCCATGACGCCGTATTCGATGCCGTTGTGGACCATCTTGACGAAGTGGCCGGCACCGCTCGGCCCGCAGTGAAGAAAGCCCTGTTCGGCGCTCGTTACGACGCCGCTGCGGCCACGGCTGCGCGGCGCCGCGTCGACGCCGGGCGAGAGCGCCGTGAAGATCGGCGCCAGGTGGGCGACCACCTGCTGCTCGCCGCCGATCATCAGGCAGTAGCCGCGATCCTGCCCGGCCACGCCGCCGCTGGTGCCGACGACGAGGAAGTGAAAGCCCGATGCGCTCAACGCCTTGGCGCGACGAATGTCGTCCCGGTAGTGGGAATTGCCGCCGTCGATGACGATGTCGCCCGGCTCGAGATGAGCCACCAGCTGCTCGAGCTCCTGGTCGACCACGGCCGCGGGAACCATCAGCCAGATCGCCCGCGGCGGCGTCATCTTCGCCACCATGTCTCGTAGCGATGCGGCGCCGGTGGCGCCATCCTTCTCGAGACCGGCCACCGCCGCGGCCTGCACGTCGTGGACGACACATGCGTGGCCGTTCTTCAGGAGCCGCCTCACCATGCTCGCGCCCATGCGACCCAGACCGATCATTCCCAATTGCATGGTTCGTCTCCGTTTTGCTTGTCGTCGCTCAGGGTGGTGCTGCTCGGCACCGTATGGACCTTGCCGTCGTCGACCAGGGCAAGGGGGATGCCGGCGGCGGTCCTGGCGCTGCCATCGACCGTCGATCCCGCCGTTTCGGCCGACTCCGCTTCACGCAAGTCGATCGCATGGATCGATCCTCCGAAGCGATAGTGCAGGTCGAACTTTTTCCAGTCGCGAGGTAGGAGAGGCCGTAGCCAGGGTTGGTTCCCACGCCGTTGCAGGCCGAGCAGCGACTCGACGTGGAAGAGCCACGGCGTCGGCTCCTCTGGCGCGCTCGGCCGCCGGGTCGCCGCGGCGAGGGCGACTTCGGCAAAGCTGCTGGCCGTCAGCGCTCGGCGCGTCGCGAAGATGGCACAAGCCATCGAATCGCAGATCACCGCAGATGCCGCACATAGGTGACTCGATGCTTCAACAGGGGCTGGTAGCGTTGTGGGTCGTATCGGGCATGTCAGTACAGAACGCGACAGCGGATGGTTGCGGGCACCGTGCACAGCTCGGCCAGTGCCGACTGCGTCGCCGCCTGGTCAACATCGATCACCACATAGCCGACATCCTCGTTGGTGCTCAGGTATTGCGCGGCGATGTTGATACCTGCGGCCGACAGCTTTTCGTTGACGTGTGCCAGCACGCCGGGCACGTTCTTGTGGATATGCAACAGCCGGCTGCGTCCGGCGTGCTCCGGTAGCGCGACCTCGGGGAAGTTCACCGCCGACGTGGTCGAGCCGTTGTCGCCATATCGAATCAGCTTGGCAGCGACTTCCTTGCCGATGTTCACCTGCGCCTCTGCCGTCGAGCCGCCGATGTGCGGCGTCAGGATGACATTGTCGAAGCGTGTCAGTGGCGAGACGAAGGCCGAATCGTTGCCTTGCGGTTCGAGGGGGAAGACATCGATCGCAGCACCGTGCAGGTGGCGGCTCTCGAGCGCGGCAGCGAGTGCATCGATGTCGACCACGTTGCCGCGCGATGCATTGATGAGGTGGCTTCCCGGCTTCATCGCCGCCAGTTGCGCCGCCCCCATCAGGTTGGCTGTCTCCGCGGTTTCCGGGACATGCAGGCTGACCACGTCGGAGGCCTTCAGGAGCTCGTCGAGCCGGGCCATTTCGCGCGCATTGCCGAGCGGCAGCTTCGCCTCGATGTCGCGGTACACCACGCTCATGCCGAGCTGCTCCGCGAGCACGCCGACCTGCGTGCCGATGTGGCCGTAGCCCACGATGCCCAGCGTCTTGCCGCGTACTTCGTACGAATGCGCGGCGCTCTTGACCCAGCCGCCACGGTGCAGGACCGCGTTCTTCTCTGGAATGCCGCGCATCAACATGATGATCTGCGCCAGTACCAGCTCGGCCACGCTGCGCGTGTTGGAGAACGGTGCGTTGAACACCGGCATACCCAGGCGCATGGCGGCTCCCAGATCGACCTGGTTGGTGCCGATGCAGAAGCAGCCGATGGCCGCCAGCCGGCTCGCGTCCTTCAGAACTTCCCCGGTCAGCTGCGTGCGGGAGCGAATTCCCAGAAAGCTCGCCTCGGCCAGCGCCGCGCGCAACTCGAAGTCGGCCAGCGACTTGGCATGCGTGATGATGCGCGTGTAGCCGGCGTGGCGCAGCGCCTCGACGGCCGACGCGTGAATCCCTTCAAGCAGCACGACCAAGAGGTCGCTCTTGGCGGCGGCGGGATCGATCGACTTGGAATTCCACGTCAGACTCATGGTGTGATCTCGGTGTCGGTGGTTGCGCGAACGTTGCCAAACACCCGTGAGCGTAGCTTGGCCCATTGCGCGTCGGTAGGAACAGCCACCGCATCGATCGCATGCGCTGCGTGCGGATCGACGGTTCCTTGCGCATTGAACACCAGCCAGCTGCAGGTTTCGTTGACGATGGCCTCGGGCTGACCACAGGCCAGGCGCAGATACCAGTCGACGAGGATGAAGCGAT
>JAYVVB010000395.1:0-13177 GCA_043787455.1 Rhizobacter sp. | reverse complement strand
GCGATCTTTCCGTCATAGGTGGCGACGGGGGCATCGGACAGTTGCACGATGAAGGTCTTGGTCGGCGCCTGTTGGGCACCGGCCGACACGGCCAGGGCGAGTAGCCCGGCAGCGATGGAGATTCGAGCGAAGGTCATCAAGTACTCCGGTGGGTCTCGTTCAGCGGGCGCGGCGACGACGGGCGACGGCCGTCAGCACCATCAAGCCAAGTCCCATGAGAGCGGTCGTTTCCGGCTCCGGAATCGGCGTGGCGATCGTGAGGTTGACGTCGTCCAGAGCGAACTGACCGTTGTTGTGCGTCGGCACTGTGCACACTTGGCCGTTGACGATGGCGCAGGTGAAGAATTCGAGCGTCTTCAGGTTCGTGAAGGTGCCGAAATTAGCCGCGCCGCTGAAGGTGAAAAAGGGCGAGCCCGTTGTTGTCGACGAGGTGTCGCCGAGTCCGAAGATCGTGCCGAACTGGGCGCCGGTCATCGGCGTGGCCAGCGCCACGACGCCGATGACCTGCGGCGGCGCATGCGAGCCGAGTAACGGCACGAAGGCAGCGGAGAAGCCGTTGAGGCTGAACGGCAGGCCGTTGAGGCTGAACGGCAGGCCGTTCAGGCTCGTGAGGATCAACTCGCCGTCGTTCTGGTTGGTATAGAACTGAGTGTTGTTGTTCGTGGGGGCAGCAGCGCCGAGGCTGGTGCCCACATCGACGTTGCCCGCGTCAAAGCCTTGCGTCATGTGAAAGCCGTTCTGGTCGAACGACTCGCCAGGGAAGTAGAGGCCGGTCAGCGCCGCGCCCTCGAAGTCAATGATCACCGCGCGGGCGGCTACCGGCGCTAAGGTCGCAGCGACGATGGCCGCGCCGTACGCGAGCCGACTGAATCCTTTGAACATGGGTGCTCCTAGAGGGGTTTGGAATCGACAGGGCGACTAAGCAATCGGTGAGCCAACGGGTGTGCTCTTCGACCGCAACATGTTCACCCAATAGTGCCGGCGAGTCTGCCCTACGGAACTACCCATATCAAGAGACTAGGGAAACTGCTCCCCCTCGATTCAGGGGCGACTGGCGATGGGCACGACGGTGCGTTGCGTCGCCCCTGTGTAGAGCTGACGCGGCCTTCCGATCTTGTATTCGGGGTCGCCGATCATTTCGTTCAGTTGGGCGATCCACCCGACCGTGCGCGCCAAGGCGAAGATCGCGGTGAACAGGCTCACCGGGATGCCGATGGCGCGCTGCACGATGCCCGAATAGAAGTCGACGTTCGGATAGAGCTTTCTCGCGACGAAGTACTCGTCCTCGAGAGCGATCTTCTCGAGCGCCATCGCCAGCTTGAAGATCGGGTCGTCGTGCAGGCCGAGCGCGTCGAGCACCTCGTGGCAGGTCTCGCGCATGAGCTTGGCGCGCGGGTCGTAGTTCTTGTAGACGCGGTGGCCGAAGCCCATCAGCTTGATGCCCGAGTTCTTGTCCTTCACCTGCCTGACGAACTCGCCGATCTTCTCGACGCCGCCCATCTTCTGCACGTCCTCCAGCATGTTGAGCGCCGCCTCGTTGGCGCCGCCGTGCGCCGGTCCCCACAGGCAGGCGACGCCGGCGGCGATCGCCGCGAATGGGTTGGTGCCCGACGAGCCGCACAGGCGCACTGTCGAGGTCGAGGCGTTCTGCTCGTGGTCGGCATGGAGGATGAAGATCCGGTCCATCGCCCGCACCAGCACCTCGTTCGGCGTGTAGTCCTCGCACGGCGTCGCGAACATCATGCGCATGAAGTTGCCGGCGTACGAGAGGTCGTTCTTCGGATAGATGTAGGGCTGGCCGACGGTGTACTTGTAGGTCATCGCGACCAGCGTCGGCATCTTCGCGATCAGGCGGATCGCCGAGATCTCGCGATGCACCGGGTTGTTGATGTCCGTGGAGTCGTGATAGAAAGCCGACATGGCTCCCACGAGCCCGGTCATGATCGCCATCGGGTGGGCGTCGCGACGAAAACCACGCAGGAAGAACTGCATCTGCTCGTTGACCATCGTGTGATGGGTGACGAGGTCGGAGAACTCCTCCTTCTGCGCCGGCGTCGGCAGCTCGCCCTTCAGCAGCAGGTAGCAGGTCTCGAGATAGTCGCACTGGGTCGCGAGCTGCTCGATCGGGTAGCCGCGGTAGAGCAGCTCGCCCTTGTCGCCGTCGATATAGGTGATGGTCGAGTTGCACGACGCCGTCGAGAGAAAGCCCGGGTCGTAGGTGAACTTGCCGGTCTGGGCGTAGAGCTTCCTGATGTCGATGACCTCGGGACCGATCGTGCCCTTGTAGATCGGCAAATCCATGCTCGGGCTTCCGTCCGAGAACGAGAGAGTGGCTTTGGCGTCGGACGGAGTCATGGCGGGAGTCCTCGAAAGTTGGGCTGAAGAAACGGTTCCGGACGCCGTCCCGTGCGCGCTTCAGCGCGCCGTCCGAATGGCCTCGATGACCTGACGAACCTCGGGCCGGTCGAGGTTTGCCTGCGGCTTCTGAAGGCCGAGAAAGATGTCGAGCAGGTCGTTGTCCGCGAGCTCCATCAGCGCGTAGAGGCCGCGGGCCTCGCTCTCGGTGAGGCCTTTAGAGCGCGAGAAATAGCGGTCGATCAGCAGGTCGTTCTCGAGCAGGCCGCGGCGACAGCGCCAACGCAGCTTGCTCAGCGCACGCGCGTCGATCGCAGGATCCGGCGGCATCAGACGGTGCGCCTCACCATCAGCTCCTTGATCTTGCCGATCGCGCGCGTCGGGTTCAGGTTCTTCGGGCAGACGTCGACACAGTTCATGATGGTGTGGCAACGGAACAGGCGGTAGGGATCCTCGAGGTTGTCGAGTCGCTCGTTGGTCGCTGCATCGCGGCTGTCGGCGATGAATCGATAGGCCTGCAACAGGCCTGCCGGGCCAACGAACTTGTCGGGGTTCCACCAGAAGCTCGGGCATGCCGTCGAGCAGCTGGCGCAGAGGATGCACTCGTAGAGGCCGTTCAGCTCGTCGCGCTCCTCGGGCGACTGCAGCCGCTCCTTCTCGGGCGGCCGCTCGTCGTTGACGAGGTAGGGCTTGATCGAGTGGTACTGCTTGAAGAACTGCGTCATGTCGACAATCAGGTCGCGCACGACAGGCAGGCCGGGCAGCGGCTTCAGCACGACCGGGTCCTTCAGCATCCTCATGTTGGTGAGGCAGGCCAGGCCGTTCTTGCCGTTGATGTTCATCGCGTCCGAGCCGCAGACACCTTCACGGCACGAGCGCCGGAAGCTCAGCGACGGATCCATCGCCTTCAGCTTCATCAGCGCGTCGAGCAGCATTCGCTCGCTGCCGTCGAGCTCGACCCGCAACGTCTGCATCGTCGGCGCGGCGCCGCTCTCCGGATCGTAGCGGTAGATCTTGAAGGTGCGCAGCGCCGCCTTCGCTGGCGAAGGCGCGCCGATCGAGTCGAGCGCGGCGATGACGGAGGGAGTGGGTTCAGCGTCCATATTAGAAGGTGCGCACCTTGGGCGGGATCGATTCGACGGTTTGCGGTTTCAGGTTCACGGGCTTGTATTCGAGGCGGTTGCCTTCGCTGAACCAGAGGGAGTGCTTCATCCACTCGGCGTCGTTGCGACCGTTCGGCGCGACGGGATCGTCGATCGGGCGCTCGTACTCCAGCACCGTGTGCGCGCCGCGGCATTCGTGTCGCGCCGCCGCCGAGACCATCGTCGCCAGCGCGCACTCGACGAGGTTGTCGACTTCGAGCGCCTCGACCCGCGCGGTGTTGAAGACGTTCGACTTGTCGCCGAGGTGCATGCTCCAGGCGCGCTCGGCGATCGCCTGGACCTTGCCGACGCCCTCGTCCAACGACGCCTGGGTGCGGAACACCCCGGCGTGGAGCTGCATGGTCTTTCTGAGGTCGTTGGCGATCGTCTGCGAATACTCGCCGCCCGTGCTCGCGTCGAGTCGCGCCAGCCGCGACGCGGTGAAGTCCGACGCCTGCGCCGGCAGCGGCCGATGCGTCTCGTCGGCGAGCGTGCTGGCGACGATGTGATTGCCGGCCGCGCGCCCGAAGACGAGCAGGTCGAGCAAGGAGTTGGTACCGAGACGATTGGCGCCGTGCACGCTTACGCACGAGCACTCGCCGACGGCATAGAGGCCCGGCACGACGGTGTTCGGCTTGCCGTCCTTCGGCACCACGACCTGGCCGTTGACGTTGGTCGGCACGCCGCCCATCTGGTAGTGGATCGTCGGCACGACCGGGATCGGTTCCCTCGTGATGTCGACGTTGGCGAAGTTGTGACCGATCTCGAGCACGCTCGGCAGGCGCTTCTTGATGGTGTCGGCGCCGAGATGAGTCATGTCGAGGACGATGTAGTCCTTGTTCGGACCGCAGCCGCGTCCTTCCTTGATCTCCTGGTCCATGCAGCGCGAGACGAAGTCGCGCGGCGCCAGGTCCTTCAGCGTCGGTGCGTAGCGTTCCATGAAGCGCTCGCCGTCGCTGTTGCGCAGGATCGCGCCCTCGCCGCGGCAGCCTTCGGTGAGCAGCACGCCGGCGCCGTAGACGCCGGTCGGGTGGAACTGCCAGAACTCCATGTCCTCGAGCGGCAGGCCGGCGCGCGCCGCCATGCCGAGGCCGTCGCCGGTGTTGATGAATGCGTTCGTCGAGGCCGCGAAGATGCGGCCCGCGCCGCCGGTGGCCAGCATCACCGACTTGGCTTGCAGCACGTGCAGCTGGCCGGTCTCCATCTCGAGCGCGGTGACGCCGACGACCGCGCCTTCGGAATCGCGGATCAGGTCGAGCGCCATCCACTCGACGAAGAAGTTGGTGCGCGCCTTGACGTTTTGCTGATAGAGCGTGTGCAGCATCGCGTGGCCGGTGCGGTCGGCGGCGGCGCAGGCGCGTTGCACCGGCTTTTCGCCGTAGTTGGCGGTGTGGCCACCGAACGGGCGCTGGTAGATCGTGCCGTCGGCGTTGCGGTCGAACGGCATGCCGAAGTGCTCGAGCTCGTACACGACGTTCGGCGCCTCGCGGCACATGAACTCGATCGCGTCCTGGTCGCCGAGCCAGTCGGAGCCTTTGACGGTGTCGTAGAAGTGATAGTGCCAGTTGTCCTCGCTCATGTTGCCGAGCGCAGCGCCGATGCCGCCCTGCGCAGCGACGGTGTGCGAGCGCGTCGGGAACACCTTCGAGAGCACGGCGACGTTGAGGCCGGCGAGCGAGAGCTGCAGCGCTGCGCGCATGCCCGAGCCGCCGGCGCCGACGATGACGCAGTCGAAGCGGCGCGTCGGCACCGAGGACGTGTGGATCGCGGGGCCCGCCATCACAGCCTCCAGATCACCTGGATCGCCCAGCCGGCGCAGCCGACGAGCCAGGCGATGGTGGCGATGTCGAGCGTCAGCCGAAGCAAGACGGGCTTGATGTAGTCCATCCAGATGTCGCGCATGCCGACCCACGCGTGATAGAGCAGCGAGAGGACGACGATGAAAGTGAGCACCTTCATCCACTGGCGCGAGAAGATCGCCGACCAGCGGTAGTAGTCGAGCGGCCCGGGCAAGAGCGCCTGGACGATGACCGCGACGGTGAAGAGCGCCATCACGACCGCGGTGGCGCGTTGCGCTAGCCAGTCGCGCAGACCGTAGTGAGCGCCGACAACGAGGCGGCGAGATCCGAAAGAGATGCTCATGGCGCGATCAGAAGAACAGCTTCGCGCCGAGCGCGAGCGCGACGACGGTGCTGAGGACAATGGCGACGAGCGCCGACGTGCGGCCGAACGACAAGCCCACGGCGTGGGTCGCGTCCATCCAGAGGTGGCGAAGGCCGGCGCAGAAATGGAGGAGGAAGGCCCAGATCAACGCGAACGCGACCAGCTTCCAGAACCAGCCTGGCAGGCCGATGGCGCCGCTGGCGAAGACGCTCACGAACTCTTCGTACGAGCCTTCCGACGTGAGACTGGTGTCGAACATCCAGATCACGAATGGCAGGAGCAGGAACATGACCGCGCCGCTGATCCGGTGCAGGATCGATACCCAGCCGGCGAGCGGAAGCCGGTACGAGACGAGCTGGGTGATGTGAATGTTGCGATAGACGGGCTGTCGCTTCGAGGGTTGTTCTTTGAGAGACGTGACCATGTCGACCTTGAATGAACGTTTGCGCCGTCCAGCCCATCGAGTTTATTGCAACGCAACAGACTTTACCGCGCGCGCCTCCATTGGCTGATCCGGATGCTCCGGTGCGCCGGGTCGAGATCGTCGCTGGCCTAAACTTGAGCGAGCGCCCGCGCCTCTTTGCGCCGCGCCCCTACGCCTCTTTCCACCGTTCCGGGAGATCCCATGATGAAGCCCCCCGTCCGCGTCGCGGTCACCGGCGCCGCCGGCCAGATCGGATATGCGCTCCTCTTTCGCATCGCCTCGGGCGAGATGCTCGGCAAGGATCAGCCGGTCATCCTGCAGCTGCTCGAGATTCCCGTCGAGGGACCACAGAAGGCGCTGAAGGGCGTGATGATGGAAGTCGACGACTGCGCGTTCCCGCTCCTCGCCGGGATGACCGCGCACGGCGACCCGATGACCGCGTTCAAGGACGCCGACTATGCCCTCCTCGTCGGCTCGATGCCGCGCAAGGCCGGCATGGAGCGATCAGAGCTGCTCTCGATCAACGGCAAGATCTTCGTCGGTCAAGGCCAGGCGCTCAATGCCGTCGCTTCCCGCAACGTGAAGGTGTTGGTCGTCGGCAACCCGGCCAATACCAATGCCTATATCGCGATGAAGAGCGCGCCCGACCTGCCGAAGAAGAACTTCACGGCCATGCTTCGGCTCGACCACAACCGCGCCGCCAGCCAGATCGCCGCGAAGACCGGCAAGCCCGTGGCCTCGATCGAGAAGCTCGCGGTGTGGGGCAACCACTCGCCCTCCATGTATGCCGACTACCGCTTCGCCACGATCGACGACCAGCCCGTGAAGGCGATGATCAACGACGACGCCTGGAACAAGGACGTCTTCCTGCCGACCGTCGGCAAACGCGGCGCCGCGATCATCGAGGCGCGCGGCCTGTCGTCGGCAGCGTCGGCGGCGAACGCGGCCATCGACCACATCCGCGACTGGGCCCTCGGCTCGAACGGCAAGTGGGTGACGATGGGCATCCCGTCGGACGGCCAGTACGGCATTCCCAAGGACACGATGTTCGGCTTTCCGGTGACGACCGCGAACGGCGAGTACAGGGTCGTCGAAGGCCTCGCGATCGACGCCTTCAGCCAGGAGCGCATCAATCTGACGCTGAAGGAGCTGCAGGAAGAGCAGGACGGGGTAAAGCACCTCCTCTGATCGGTGCGAGGGGCGGCACGATGAGCTCGTCGTCGCCGGCCTTGCCGCAGCACGCGCTCTTCGACGAAGGCGATTCGGCGGTCGAGCTGCCGGCCTGCGATCACTACGCCGGCGTCGAGGCGCGGATGAGAAAGAGCCTCGCGCTGCAAGCCGAGCTCGGCCCGGTCTTCGACGTGACACTCGACTGCGAGGACGGTGCACCGATCGGCGGCGAGGCCGAGCACGCGAAGCTCGTCGTCGAGGTCGCGCTCTCGAGCGCCAACGCGCACGGCCG
Organism: Rhizobacter sp.; assembly: GCA_043787455.1. Taxonomy (GTDB): domain Bacteria; phylum Pseudomonadota; class Gammaproteobacteria; order Burkholderiales; family Burkholderiaceae_C; genus Schlegelella_A. The sequence continues at coordinate 5,631 of JAYVVB010000395.1, read as the reverse complement.
CTGCGGCGTGCGCGTCCATCCGGTCGACCACCCGTCGTTTGCGGCCGACGTCGCGACCATCGTCGGCGCGGCTGCGTCCCGGCTCGCCTACGTGATGTTGCCGAAGGTCGAGCGCGCCGCCGACATCGACGTCGCCGTCGCGGCCATCGATGCCGCTGGCGGCCGGTCGCTGCCGCTGCACGCTCTGGTCGAGACCTACGGCGCCCTGCGCGAGGTCCAGGCGCTGGCCGCGCATCCGCGCATCGAATCGCTGTCCTTCGGGTTGATGGATTTCGTCTCGGCGCATCGCGGCGCGATCCCGGCCGCCGCGATGTCGGTCGAAGGCCAGTTCAGCCATCCGCTCGTCGTCCGCGCCAAGCTCGAGATCGCGGCCGCATGCCACGGCTTCGCGAAGACGCCGTCGCACTGCGTCGTCACCGAGTTCGCCGACGTCGCCGTCGTCGCGGCGGCAGCCCGGCGCGCAGCGCGCGAGTTCGGCTACACGCGGATGTGGAGCATCCATCCGAACCAGATCCGGCCGATCGTCGCCGCGTTCCAGCCGGAGGCCGCCGAGGTCGAGGAAGCGATCGCCATCCTCGACCTCGCGGCACGTGCCGACTGGGCGCCGATCCGGCGCGGCGACGTGCTCCACGACCGCGCGAGCTACCGCTACTTCTGGCACGTCTTGCGCCGCGCCGCGCTCGCGCCGGAAGGCGTCGCCAACGACGTCAGGCGGCGATTTTTCGGCAACACGAGCGGCGGGTCGTGACGCATTCCCGCTGCCGCGGTAACGGCCGGTAAACCGGGCTCCGGACGCCGGCCGCTGGACCACAATCAGCGCCGTTCGCCAAGCTCGCCGCGCAAGAAAGGTCCACGCCATGTCGATGATGTCCACTCCCTTCCGCTTCGCCTCCATCGGCGTGCTGATCGCCTTTGCCTTCGCTGCATCGTCCGCGTTGGCCGCCGACGCGCCCGCCAAGGCAGCCAAGCCGGCCGCGAAGATGAGCAAGTCCGCGCCCGCGCCCGTCTATGCGGTGCCCGACGCCCAGCCCGACCAGGTCAAGGCCGCCGAGCTCGTCTACTACGGCATGTACGACTGCGAGTTCCAGCAGACCGTGAGCATCACGCAGAGCCAGAAGCACTCGGCCTACGTCGACGTCAAGCATGGCAAGAACGACTGGCTCATGAAGCCCGTTCTCTCGTCGACGGGCGCGGTGCGCCTCGAGGACGTGAAGGGCGAGACGCTGATGGTGCAGATCTCGAGCAAGTCGATGCTCCTCAACGTCAAGACGGCGCATCGCATCGTCGACGACTGCATCAGCCCGAGGCAACGCGAGCTGATGGCCGAAGCCAAGGCGGCCAAGGCCGCGGCCGACGCGGCGCCGGCGACGACGACGTCACTGCTGAAATAGGCGGTAGCAGCCGCTCGACGCGCCCCACGGGGCGCGTCGTCGCTTTCGCCCCGCATCGCGACCGAGCCGGCTCGATAATCGGCGCATGACGCGTCCCTACAATTTCAGTCCCGGCCCGGCCGTCCTGCCCGAGCCGGTGTTGCGCCAGTGCGCCGCGGAAATGCTCGACTGGCACGGCAGCGGCATGTCGGTGATGGAGATGAGCCATCGCGGCAAGGAGTTCATGTCGATCTATCACGAGACACACGCGCTCTTGCGCGATCTGCTCGCGATTCCGGCGAACTACCAGCTGCTCTTCCTGCAGGGCGGCGCGATCGGCCAGAACGCGATCGTGCCGATGAATCTCCTGCGCGGAAAGACGCGCGCCGACTACGTCAACACCGGCGACTGGGCCCAGCGCTCGATCGCCGAGGCCGCACATTTCTGCACCGTCAACGTCGCAGCGAGCGGCGAGGCGAGCGGCTTCACGTCGATCCCGCGCCAGTCGGAGTGGCGGCTCGATCCGGAAGCGGCCTACGTCCACATCTGCTCCAACGAGACGATCATCGGCCTCGAGTACCAGTGGACGCCCGACACCGGCAGTGTCCCGCTCGTCGCCGACATGTCGTCGAACATCCTGTCGCGGCCGATCGACGTCTCGCGCTACGGCCTGATCTACGCCGGCGCGCAGAAGAACATTGGCCCGGCCGGCCTCACGCTCGTGATCGTCCGCGACGACCTGCTCGGCGGCGCCCTGGCGACGACGCCGAGCGCGTTCGACTACGGGATCCAGGCCCGCAACGACTCGATGATCAACACCCCGCCGACGTACGCGATCTACACCGCCGGCCTCGTCTTCCAGTGGCTGAAGGCGCAGGGCGGCCCGGCCGCGATGGCCGGGCTGAGCCAGGCCAAGGCCGACCTCCTCTATGCCGCCCTCGACGCCACCGACTTCTACCGCACGAAGATCGCCAGGCCCGACCGCTCGCGCATGAACGTCACCTTCCACCTGACCGACGCCCGGCTCGATGCGCCCTTCCTCGAAGGCGCCAAGGCGGCGGGTCTGCTGAACCTCAAGGGTCACCGCGTCGTCGGCGGCATGCGCGCGTCGATCTACAACGCCATGCCGATCGAGGGCGCGCGCGCCCTGGTCTCGTATTTGCGTGAGTTCGAGGCGAAGTACGGCTGAGACGGCCGGACCGGTGCCGCGGCGACCCTCTTGAGTACGCATCTAAAAGTACGTATGATTCGAGCATACTGAAAGTGAGGTCGAACATGGAAGCGACAGTGGCCGAACGCGGCCAGATCACCCTGCCCAAGGCGGTGCGTGATGCGCTCGGCCTCACCAAAGGGACACAGCTCAAGGTCGAGCTCGACGGAGGTCGCATCATCCTGAGGAAGAACGTCGACGACGCGCTGTCCCGGCTGCGCGGCCGCTTCACGCTCCCCGAGGGCATGACCTCCGACGACATCATGCGAGACCTGCGCGGCCGCGCGCCCGGCGATCCCTACCCGCCGCCCGACGACTCGCCGCGCGGGGACGCGCCGCGGAAACGTCGCAAGTGATCGCAGTCGACTCCTCGGTGGTCGTCGACCTGCTCGGCCGCGACGAGCGCGCCGAAGCCGCGGAGGAATCACTGCGCCGCGCCCTCGCGCTCGGCCCCGTCGTCGTCTGCGACGTCGTCGTCGCCGAGGTCGGTGCCGGGCTCGGCTATGGCAGCGACCTCGTGGAGACGCTGGAGGACGCCGGCATCCGGTATTCGCAGACCGAGCTTCGCTCGGCGATCCGCGCCGGCGAGATGCAGAGGCGCTACAAGCAACGCCTGGCAGGCGAGAGCCGCGGCCCGTCCGCTCGGCGGTCGGTGCCCGATTTCCTGATCGGCGCGCACGCCCTGCTCCAGTGCAGCGCGCTCATCACCCGCGACGAAGGTTTCTTTCGCGATTACTTCAAAGGCCTGCGCGTCATCGTGCCCAAGCCGGCACGCTGACCCGACTCCCACCCCCTGAGGACCCACCATGCCACACGCTTTCGCCAACACCCTCAAGACCTTCAAGACCGCCTCCGGCAAGACCGGCGGCTTCTATTCGCTGCCCGAGCTTGCCAAGGCCTACCCGAACGTCGCGCGCCTGCCGGTATCGGTGCGCATCGTCCTCGAGTCGGTGCTGCGCAACTGCGACGGCAAGAAGGTCACGCCCGAGCACGTCGTCGAGGTCGCGGGCTGGAAGGCAAAGGCGCCGCGTCTCGACGAGATCCCGTTCGTCGTCGCCCGCGTCGTCCTGCAGGACTTCACCGGCGTGCCGCTCCTCGCAGACCTCGCTGCGATGCGCACCGTCGCCAAGGCGATGGGCAAGGACGCGAAGTCGATCGAGCCGCTGGTGCCGGTCGACCTCGTCGTCGACCACTCGATCATGATCGACTACTTCGCCTCGAAGAAGGCGCTCGACCTCAACATGAAGCTCGAGTTCAAGAGGAACCTCGAGCGCTACCAATTTATGAAGTGGGGCATGCAGGCGTTCGACACCTTCGGCGTCGTGCCGCCGGGCTTCGGCATCGTCCACCAGGTCAACCTCGAGTACCTCGCGCGCGGCGTGCACAAGCAGGAAGGCGCCAAGGGCGAGCCCGCGGTGTACTACCCCGACTCGCTCGTCGGCACCGACAGCCACACGACGATGATCAACGGCATCGGCGTCGTCGGCTGGGGCGTCGGCGGCATCGAGGCCGAGGCCGCGATGCTCGGCCAGCCGGTGTATTTCCTCACCCCCGACGTCGTCGGCTTCGAGTTCACCGGACGGCTGCGCGAAGGCGTCACCGCGACCGACCTGGTGCTCGCCGTCACCGAGATCCTGCGCAAGGAAAAGGTCGTCGGCAAGTTCGTCGAGTTCTTCGGCGTTGGCACCGAGAGCCTTTCGGTGCCCGACCGCGCGACGATGGCCAACATGGCGCCCGAGTACGGCGCGACGATGGGCTTTTTCCCGATCGACGACAAGACGATCGAGTACTTCGTCGGCACAGGCAGGACGACGAGCGAGATCGAGTTCTTCCAGGCTTACTTCAAGGCGCAAGGCCTCTACGGCGTGCCGCGCGCCGGGCAGATCGACTACACCCAGATCGTCCGCCTCGACCTCGGCCAGGTGACGCCCAGCCTCGCGGGGCCGAAGCGCCCGCAGGACCGGATCGAGATCGGCAAGGTCAAGGCGCAGTTCACGTCGCTTTACAGCAAGCCGCCGACGGAGGCCGGCTTCAACCAGCCCGCCGCGCAGCTGCTCACACGCCACCACGTGCACGGCGCCAAGGTCCGCGAGGAAGATGCGATCAAGGTGCCGCACACGCCCTCGGTGCAGCCGGGCGCGCCGCGCTTCGTCGAGGAGATGACCGCGAACAAGCCGACGCTCGCGTCGGCGCTGCACGAGGCCGAGCCGACGCTGCCCAAGCCCGACGAGACGACGATCGGCAACGGCGACGTGCTCATCGCCGCGATCACCTCGTGCACCAACACCTCGAACCCGAGCGTCATGATCGCCGCGGGCATCCTGGCGAAGAAGGCGGTCGAGGCGGGCCTGAAGGTACAGCCGCATATCAAGACCTCGCTCGCCCCGGGCTCGCGCATCGTCACCGAGTACCTCACCAAGGCCGGGCTCCTACCCTTTCTCGACAAGCTCGGCTTCAACGTCGCCGCCTACGGCTGCACGACGTGCATCGGCAACGCCGGTGACCTCACGCCGGAGATCAACGACGCGATCACGAATAACGACCTGGTCTGCGCCGCCGTGCTCTCGGGCAATCGCAATTTCGAGGCACGCATCCACCCCAACCTGAAGGCCAACTTCCTCGCCAGCCCGCTGCTCGTCGTCGCCTACGCGATCGCCGGCACAGTGCTGAAGGATCTGATGACCGAGCCGGTCGGCAAGGGCAAGGGCGGCAAGGACGTGTTCCTCGGCGACATCTGGCCGACGAGCGACGAGATCGCTGCGCTGATGAAGTTCGCGATGAACGGCAAGGCCTACAAGGCGAACTACGACAAGGTGCAGAGCGAACCCGGGCTGCTCTGGGAAAAGATCAAGGGCGTGAGCGGCCAGGTCTATGACTGGCCAGCATCGACCTACATCGCCGAGCCGCCGTTCTTCAAGGACTTCGAGATGACGCCGCGCATGAGCGAGGTCGGCATCCACGGTGCCCGCGCCATGGCGCTCTTCGGCGACTCGATCACCACCGACCACATCTCGCCGGCCGGCGCGATCAAGGAGGCCTCGCCGGCGGGCG
>JAYVVB010000394.1:0-3544 GCA_043787455.1 Rhizobacter sp. | reverse complement strand
ATCGCGCCGACCGGACTCACGGGCATGCAGCATGCCGATGGAGAGATCCTGGCCGCGCGCGCAGCGGAGAAATTCGGCATCCCTTTCACGCTCAGCATGATGAGCATCTGCTCGATCGAGGACGTCGCCGCGCACACCAAGGCGCCGTTCTGGTTCCAGCCCTACATGCTGCGCGACCGGCCGTTCATGGAGCGCCTGATCGAGCGCGCCAGGGCAGCGCGCTGCAGCGCGCTCATGCTCACGCTCGACCTGCAGATCCTCGGCCAGCGCCACAAGGACCTGAAGAACGGCCTCACCGCGCCACCCAAGCCGACGCTCGCCAACATCCTCAACCTGATGACCAAGCCGCGCTGGTGCCTGGGCATGCTCGGCACCAAGCGACACAGCTTCGGCAACATCGTCGGCCACGCCACGGGCGTCGGCGACATGTCATCGCTCGGCGCCTGGACGACCGAGCAGTTCGACCCGCGCCTCAGCTGGGCCGATGTCGAGTGGGTGAAAAAGCTCTGGGGCGGCAAGCTCATCCTGAAGGGCATCCTCGACGTCGAGGACGCGAAGCTCGCGGTGGCGAGCGGCGCCGACGCGCTCGTCGTCTCGAACCACGGCGGCCGCCAGCTCGACGGCGCGCCCTCGTCGATCAGCGCCCTACCCGCGATCGCCGAGGCGGTCGGCTCCGGAATCGAGGTCTGGATGGACGGCGGCATCCGATCCGGCCAGGATGTGCTCAAGGCCTGGGCCCTCGGCGCGCGCGGCACGCTCATCGGCCGCTCCTTCCTCTACGGCCTGGGCGCGATGGGCGAGGCCGGCGTCACGCGCGCTCTCCAGATCATCGCCAGGGAGCTCGATCTCACGATGGCCTTCTGCGGTCACACGGACATCCGCACGGTGGACGGACGCGTGCTCCTGCCCGGCACGTACTGAGAGCCGAACCCCGCGTGGCCGCCATGACGCTCGACCAGCTGCACGACCTGAAGCGCTGGCACCAGCGGCACGCGCGCGAGCAGCCGCTCGAGAAGCACGTCTGGGACATGGTCCTCACGTTCTGGCTCTCGGGCTGGGTCGGCGCGCCGGTCACCCTGCTCGTCCATGCCGGGTGGGCACTCGTCATCTGCGGCGCCCTCCTCTTCCTGCCGTCGAGCTACGTGAGCCTGCGCCGGCGCCTGCACACGGCGCGGCTGCTGCGCTGCGACTGGATCGCGACGATCCCGAGGCGCTCGCGCAGGCACTAGGCCGCGCATACGCGATCCCGGCCCTCGCGCTTGGCCGCGTAGAGGGCCACGTCGGCGCGGCCGATCAGCACTTCGACCGTGTCGCCCGCGCGCGCCACGGCGACGCCGGCCGACACCGTCACGCCAAGGCCACCGCCGAGCGAGGTCCAGTCGACACGGTTGAGCGCTTCGCGGACCCGCTCGGCCGCGACGACAGCCGCGTCCTCGGCGTCGGTCGCGGGCAGGAGCACCAGGAACTCCTCGCCGCCGAACCGGCCGATCCGGTCGGTTGCGCGGATCGCGCCGGCCGCGGCATCGCTGAAGCGGCGCAGCACTTCGTCGCCGACGAGGTGGCCGTGCTCGTCGTTGACGCGCTTGAACAGGTCGACGTCGAAGAGCGCGACTGCGAACGGCTGGGCCGTGCGCCGCATGCGGTCGCGCTCCTCGCCGACGAGCCTCATGATCGCGCGCCGGTTCATCGCCCCCGTCAGCTCGTCGCAGTTGGCGAGCCGCTCGACTTCGTCGAGCGCGACCGCGAGTCGTGCGCGTTGCTCGTTCAGCAGCTGGCGCAGGTTTCCGGCGTACTGGCCGAGGTAGGCGATGCGTGTCAGGACGGCCATGAACCAGAGGGCGCTGAGCGCGCGCTCGAGCGCGGAGCCAAACGGCATCGCGACGCCTTCGCCGAACGTCGCCAGCGCGAGCGCCATCACGAGGGCCATGGCGACTGCCGCAACCACGGTCCGCCGGTACTTCATGCGCAGCGACCCGAACGCGAAGACGACGAAGATCACCATCAGCAGCAGCACGCCGACGGAGGGTGTCCAGAGCGCGAAGCCGATGAGCAGGGTGCAATGCGCCGACATCTGCTCGACGACCATGTGGTGGTCGCGCATGCGCTCCGGCCAGGGACTCCAGAGGATGCGGAAGAAGAGCGCCGTGAGCGCCAGGCCGGCGACGACATAGGCGAAGGGCAACGACCAGGGTGCCGCGCCAAGCGCGGCGTAGCCGCACAGCAGGACCGCATCGACGACATAGCTCGCCGCCATCAGAGGCAGCTTCGCGACGCGTTCGCGACGGCGGGCGGCAAGACGCTCCTCGGAGTGCGGCGACGGCGCGGCCGGCGACCCGGGCCGAGCGCCCGACGTCGTCCCGAACGAGCTCGCAGGTGGCACCATGTCCCGATGGATATCGGCCGTCGCGCACCGGGCTGAACCCGCGACGACGTGAACTAACGCGCGCCGAGCAGGCGCGTGCGGCCGGGCGGCGCGAGCGCGCTAGAGGTCACGACCCTCGAAGGTGTTGCAGCGTTCGACGCTGCCGCCTTCGACGCCGCGCTTGAACCAGTTGACGCGCTGCGCGCTCGTGCCGTGGGTGAAACTCTCGGGCACGACCGTGCCTTGCGTCTTCTTCTGCAGCGTGTCGTCGCCGATCTGGGCCGCGGCGTTCAACGCCGTCTCGATGTCGCCGGGCTCGAGGCGCCAGCCCTGCTCCTTCTGCGAGCGGGCCGCCCAGACGCCAGCGAAACAGTCGGCCTGGAGCTCGACGCGCACGCTGATCGCATTGGCCTGCGCCTCGCCGCCGCGCCCGCGCAAGGCGTCGACCTTGTCCATGATGCCGAGCTGCTTCTGCACATGGTGGCCGACTTCGTGGGCGACGACGTAGGCCTGCGCGAACTGCCCCGGCGCACCGAGCTTTTGCTCGAGCACCTTGTAGAAACGCAGGTCGATGTAGACCTTCTGGTCTTCCGGGCAGTAGAACGGGCCCATCGCCGCCTGGCCCTGGCCGCACGCGGTCGGGTAGCTGCCGGTGAAGAGCACGAGCTTCGGCGGCCGATAGGTCCGGCCCGACTCCTTGAAGATGTCGGTCCAGACGACCTCGGTGCTGCGCAGCACTTGCGAGACGAACTGCGCGCCGGTGTCGCCCGCCGGAGGGGCTGGCGCGGGGCCCTGCTGCTGCACCACCGGAGCGCTGCCGCCGCCGCCGCCCATCAGGCCGAGGATGGTGAGCGGATTGATGCCGAAGATCCAGCCCGCGATGACCGCGATGGCGATGCTGCCGATGCCCAGGCCGCGTCCGCCGATGCCGAAGCCGCCGCCGCCGCCGCCGCTCATCCCGCGTGCGTCCTCGACGTTGCTGCTCTCCTCCTGGCCGTCCATGCGCATGTCGTTTCCCCGCAGTGAAATTCGCAGCGATGGTAGCTCCCGCCGCCGGCTCGAAGCTGTCGGCCGAGACGCCGTCGTAGGCGCCGCGGGTGTGACGTCGCTCACACCCTGGACAGGGGGCTGCCGGGCGCTCGCGGGGACCGGCCGGCGAGTTGTCCTACCATCGGCTCACCG
>JAYVVB010000393.1:0-3719 GCA_043787455.1 Rhizobacter sp. | reverse complement strand
CCATCGCGACGCCGAGCGAGATCGTGGTCACGACCTCGTTCACGCTCGAGCTCGGCGACGCCAGCGGCGAGATCCACTTCTGCATTCCCTACTCGACGCTCGAGCCGATCCGCGACGTCCTCTACTCGACGCTGCGCGGCGATGCGAGCCAGCCCGACCAGCGCTGGATCAACCTCCTGAAGCAGGAGATCCAGCCGGCCGAGGTGGAGCTCGTCGCCGAGCTCGCGCACGCGCCGGCGACGGTCGAGCAGCTGCTCTCGTTCAAGCCGGGCGACTTCATCGAGCTCGACCTGAAGCAGGTGATCCAGGCGACAGTGCGCGGCGTGCCGCTGTTCGACTGCCACTACGGCACGTCGAACGGGCGCTATTCGCTCAAGGTCGACCACCTGCTCGACCATTCGGGCAGCGGCTGGATGCGCGTCGGCGGCTGATCTCGGGGCCTGTGAGCCGTGGGCGGCCTCGGCCGCCGGGCGCTCAGTTCAGCGCCATCAGCTTGCCGCGTTTTTGCGTGAGGTCGATGTAGCGCTGGAGCGTGCGCAGCGTCTCGCCGCCAGGCCGCACGAACTCGAAGCCGAGGCGGGCGCCGCGCGCACCCTCGCTGACGAGCGTGCTGTGCTTCAGGCGCACGTCGAGCTCGATGCGGGTGTCGCTGTCGAGCTCGATGCGCACGTCGGGGATCAGCGTGCCGCGGTTCATCGACGGCTCCTCGGCGGGCAGGAACAGGCCGCAGCCGCCGATGCTGATGTCGACCAGGCGCAGCGCCATCTCGACGTCGGGCATGTCGGGGTGGAGGAAGCGCGCGGTCGGCGCCGAGCGCGACAGCGGCCGGACGCGGAAGCTGTCGCGGCGCTGGAAGCGGTAGAGCTCGCGCGGCGCGGCGCAACTCAGCACGCTCGCGCGCTGGCCGCTGACGACGCGCAGCCCGTGCACGTCGAACTGGATCTTGACGCTGTCGAGATAGCCGACGACCGTGACCTCGTCGCCCTGGAGCAACGCAGCCATCGCCGGGTCGGCAGGATCGGCGTTGAAGCCGACCGTGCCGCGCGCACCGTCGAGGGTCCAGATGGCCGTCGTGAAGACGACGCCGTCCTCGCCGTGCAGGCTCAGCAGCACCGAGCCGTCGAGCAGCTGCTTCAGGATCGACTGGATCTCGCGCGGCGCATTGACGCGGAACTCGTCGAGTCCGTCGTCGTGATTCATGCCGTCGAGCGGCGCCGGGCGAGTTTCCATGGTATGCCTCGTGGCGGAAGGTGGTTCGGTGAATCCTGGAGAGGGGTGTGGGTCAGTGCAGCGTCTTGGGACGGCCGGCGAGGATGTCGTCGAGGTCCTCGAGCCAAGGCTCGGCGAGCTGGCGGATCTCGGCGTCGTTGAGCAGGATGCGCTGCATCAGGCGCGACTTCAGCTCCGCCTCGTCGGGCGGCAGAGACTTCTCGGCCGCGGTGTTCTTGAGCTGCGCGATCAGCAGGGCGCATGCGCCTTCGAGCTTGACGACGTGATCCCAGTTGCCCTCGCGGGCCGCTTCGAGCATGTCCTGGCTGGCCTTCTCGATGGCCTCGTAGTAGTTCATCAAGAGCGAGTTCATGCGGGCTCCGGAGGTTTGCGTGAGGGGCATGTCACTGGACCTTGCGGGAAGCGCTCGGATCGATCGCCGCCCAGGCCGAGCGCACCGGCTCCATGAGCGATGCGCACTCGTCGAGCGCGGCCTGATCGTTGCGCGAGTTCGCTTCGGTCAGGCGCACGGCGACGTAGGCGTAGAGCGCATCCAGGTCCTCGGCGAGCTTGCCGCCGGCGCTGATGTCGAGGTTGGCTCGCAGGCCCTCGTCGACGATCCGCACGGCGCGCGTGATCGCCTTGCACTTGGCCTCGATCTCGCGTCGCGCCATCGCCGTGCGCGCCTGCAAGAGCGAGTCGCCGAAGCCTTCGAAGAGCAACGCCACCAAGCGATGCGGCGAGGCGCCGTCGACCGCGGTCTCGACAGCGATCGTGCGATAGGCGCCGGCGAGGGCGTTGGAGGTATTTCGGGGCATGACGGTCGGCGCGAACATGGTGTCTTTGCGTTCTCGAGGATGGGCTTGATTGGGTATCGGTATCGCCCGTGGCGACTTGAGCCTCGGCTCCATCCTGCGACCGCCCCGCGTCGGTCCCTTCGTCGCGCGCGACGCAGCGCGCGCGGGTCGCGTGTCAGGCCTTGTTGTTGCTCCAGGCCGCGACCTGCTGCGTGATGTAGCTGGCCTGACTCGTGAGCGTGGCCATCGCCGTGTCGAGCGCGGTGTACTGGGCGCGCAGCCGCGACTCGGTGCTGGCCAGACGCATGTTGAGGCTGTCCTGGTCCTTCTGGTTGCGCTGCAGCGACTGGTTCAGGCCGTCGACGCGGGTCGAGAGCGAGCCGTCGATGCCGAGCATCGCGTCGGTCGCGCTTCGAAAGCGCTTGGCGAAGCCGTCCTGCGTCGGATCGGTGAGGCTCGAGTTCGAGAACAGCTTTGTCACCTCCGTCAGGTTGGTCAGAGCGTTGTCGGCCTTGGTGCTGTCGAGCGTCATCGAGCCGTCGGCCTGGATCGACAGGCCGACGTCGGAGAGGTGAGCGAACGTCGAGGATGCGCCCGAAGTGCCGCTGGCCAGAGCGCGCAGCTGGTTCTGCAGGCCGACGGCGGAGCTGTCGCCCTGAAGGATGCCGCCGACCCTGTTCGTCGCGTCGTACTTCGTGTCGGCGGCGATGAGCTTGTAGATCGCGGTGTACGCGGCAGCGAAGTCGGTGAGGTTCTTCTTCAGCGTGGCGCTGTCGGAGACGACGTTGATCGTCACCGGCCCCGTCGTCGTGGTCGCCGTCGCAAGATTGAGCGTGAGCCCGTCGACGACGTTGGAAAGGGTGTTGCTCGCCGACGTGACAGCCAGGCCGTTGACCTTCGCAGCGGCATTGGACGCGGTCTGAGAGCGGGTCATCTGCGAGATGCCGGTCGACGGATCGAACGCCAGCGCCGACAGGCCGCCGGCGTCTCCATTGGTGCCGTCGGAGTCGGTGACCGAGGTGCGAAAGCCGTTCACCGCGCCGGTGGCGTTGGAGCGGATCAACAGACGCGAGCCGCTCGCGTCGGTCATCAGCATCGCGCTCACGCCGGCGCTGGCGCCGTTGATCTTGTCGCGCACGTCGGCCAGGGTATCGGTCGCCGAGACGGCGATGTCGACGGCAGGCGGCGTCCCAGATGCCGCGAACGTCGTCGCCGCGCCGTTGGTGCCGCCGCCCCAGGTTCCTAGCTCGATATGCAGCGTTCCGGCACCGACCGTCGTCGCCGCCGCCTGGGCCGTGCTCGCCAGTGTCTGCACGCTCGCGAGCGCAGAAACCTCGACCGAATAGGTGCCGGCGGTGGTGCCGTTGGTCGACGCCGACACGGCCGTGCTCGACGAGTTGCTGACGGTCTGCCCCCACGTCGCCTTGTTCGCCAGCTTGGCGGCGAGGTCGTTCAGGGTCGAAACGGCGCTCTTGATCTTGCCGTACTCCGAGACCGTGCTCTGGATGGACGTGGCCTTCGTCTGCAGCGCCGTCAGCGGCCGCTGCTCGATCGCCATCAGCTGGGTGACGATCGAATTGACGTCCAGGCCGCTGCCGATGCCCGCGGAACTGATCGTCCCGACGCTTGAAGTGCTGATCGACGTGGCCACCGGCTATTCCCCTATCAACGCGCCTCGGCCGAAACGGGACATCGGTCCGTTTCGGCCGAGGC
>JAYVVB010000392.1:0-3007 GCA_043787455.1 Rhizobacter sp. | reverse complement strand
CCCCACGAGGTGCGCGCCAACCCCGACGTGATCGCCGCCTACCTCGGGACGACGCATTGAAATTGACGCGCTCCATCCGGCATTTCACCCTCTCCCTTTGGGAGAGTGCCGGGGTGAACGCTGTCGGCCAAGCGCGCTCCCCTCACCCCCGCCTTCTCGCCTCCGGGGCGAGGGCGTAAAAGGTGGGTTCCTTTCTCGAGACCCTGTTCGGCGGCCTCATGGTCGGCATGCTCTATTCGCTGATCGCGCTCGGCTTCGTCCTCATCTACAAGGCCTCGGGCGTCTTCAACTTCGCACAAGGCGCAATGGTGCTGTTCGCGGCGCTGGCGATGGCGCGCTTCGCCGAATGGATCCCCAAGCTCACGGGTCTCGACAACAAGTTCGTCGACAACACGATCGCATTCGTCCTCGCGGCGCTGGTCATGGTCGTGCTCGCCTGGCTGATCCAGAAGCTCGTCCTCGGCCGGCTCGTCAACCAGGACGGCATCACGCTGTTGATGGCGACGCTCGGCATCACCTATTTCCTCGAGGGCGCGGGCCAGGCGATCTTCGGCAACGACATCTACAAGATCGACATCGGCATGCCGAAGGACCCCGTCTTCATCTTCGAGAGCACGTTCCCTGGCGGCCTGCTCATCAACACGGAAGACCTGTACGCGGCGGTGATCGCGGCGGTGCTGGTCGCGGTGCTCGCGCTCTTCTTCCAGAAGACCCGCACGGGCCGGGCGCTGCGCGCTGTCGCCGACGACCATCAGGCGGCACAGTCGATCGGCATCCCGCTCGACCGCATCTGGGTCATCGTCTGGTCGGTCGCGGGCATCGTCGCCCTCGTCGCCGGCGTGATCTGGGGCTCGAAGCTGGGCGTGCAGTTCTCGCTCTCGCTTGTCGCGCTGAAGGCGCTGCCGGTCGTGATCCTCGGCGGCCTGACGTCGATCCCGGGCGCCATCATCGGCGGGCTGATCATCGGCGTCGGCGAGAAGCTCTCGGAGATCTACCTCGGGCCGCATCTCGGCGGCGGCATCGAGATCTGGTTCGCCTACGTGCTGGCCCTCGCATTTCTCCTCGTCCGGCCGCAGGGCCTGTTCGGCGAGAAGATCATCGACCGGGTCTGACCATGCTCTACCGGGAAAACGGCCAGTTCAAGACGAGCTACCGCTCCGACCAGCAGATCTTTCCGATCCTGCAGGACCGGATCGCGATCGGCCTGCTGCTCATCGTCGCTTTCGTCGCGCTCCCGCTCGTTGCCGACGAGTACACGTTCCGGGCGATCCTGATCCCGTTCCTCATCCTCTCGCTCGCCGCGCTCGGCCTCAACGTCCTGGTCGGCTATTGCGGCCAGATCTCGCTCGGCACCGGCGCCTTCATGGCGGTCGGCGCGTACGCGGCCTACAACTTCATGGTCCGCTTCGATGGCATGCCGCTCCTCGTCGCGCTGCTGCTCGGCGGACTGACGTCGACCGTGGTCGGCGTACTGTTCGGCATCCCGTCGCTGCGCATCAAGGGCCTCTATCTCGCGGTCGCGACCCTGGCGGCGCAGTTCTTCGCTGACTGGGCGTTCCTGCGCGTGCCATTCTTCACCAACGACTCGAGCTCGGGGTCGGTCAGCGTCGCGAGCCTGTCGGTCTTCGGCATCGCGATCGAGTCGCCGGTGAGCAAGTACCTGTTCTGCCTGAGCATCGTCTGCGTCTTCGCGTTGCTGGCCAAGAACCTGGTGCGCGGGCACCTGGGCCGCGAATGGATGGCGATCCGCGACATGGACGTCGCCGCCGCCGTGATCGGCATCCGCCCGGTCTACGCCAAGCTCACCGCGTTCGCGGTGAGCTCGTTCATCGTCGGCGTCGCCGGCGCGCTCTGGGGCTTCGTCTACCTCGGCTCGTGGGAGCCGGCGGCGTTCTCCATCGACCGATCGTTCCAGCTCCTCTTCATGGTGATCATCGGCGGCCTCGGCTCGGTCATGGGCAGCTTCTTCGGCGCTGGCTTCATCGTCCTGCTGCCGCTCTTCCTGAGCCAGGTGCCACGCCTGCTCGGCATCCCGCTCACGGTCACGGTCGCCTCGCATCTCGAATTCATGATCTTCGGCTCGCTGATCGTCTTCTTCCTCGTCGTCGAGCCGCACGGCCTGGCGCGCCTCTGGTCGACGGGCAAGGAAAAGCTTCGCCTCTGGCCCTTCCCGCATTGACCCTGACAAGTCCCGATTGAAATGACCTCTCGTTCGCGCTGAACTGCGCCATCACCCTCGCGCTTCGCGGCGCGGCACTTTTATACCTGTGGAGACAACCATGACCCTGAAGACTGTCAAGAGACTCTTGCTCTGCGCCCTGGTGGCGTCGGGCGCGCTCACGGCCTCTTCGGCGGCGCTCGCGCAGGCCAAGGAGCAATTCTTCCCGCTCCTCGTCTACCGCACGGGCGCCTATGCCCCGAACGGCACGCCGTGGGCCAACGGCAAGCAGGACTACCTGAAGATGATCAACGCCCGCGACGGCGGCGTGAACGGCGTCAAGCTCACCTTCGAGGAATGCGAATACGGCTACGCGACCGACCGCGGCGTCGAGTGCTACGAGCGCTTGAAGGGCCGACCCGGCGTCGCCCTGTTCGAGCCGCAATCGACCGGCGTCACCTTCGCCCTCACCGACAAGGCGCCCGGCGACAAGATGCCCTTGCTGACCGTCGGCTACGGCCTCTCGGCGGCGCAGGATGGCTTCGCGTTCAAGTGGAACTTCCCGATCATGGGCAGCTACTGGACCGGCGCCGACATCATCCTGCAGAGCATCGCGAAGAAAGAAGGCGGCTTCGACAAGCTTAAGGGCAAGAAGATCACCCTCGTCTATCACGACTCGCCCTTCGGCAAGGAGCCGATCCCGCTGCTGCAGGAGCGCGCCAAGCTGAACGGCTTCGAGCTGCAGCTGATCCCCGTCAGCGCCCCCGGCGCCGAGCAGAAGGCCGCGTGGCTGCAGGTGCGCCAGAGCAAGCCCGACTACGTGCTGCTCTGGGGCTGGGGCATCATGAA
>JAYVVB010000391.1:0-2670 GCA_043787455.1 Rhizobacter sp. | reverse complement strand
GATCACGATCGCCAACCACGAGATCGACGACCTCGTCATCGTCCGCGCCGACGGCATTCCGACGTACAACTTCGCCGTCGTCGTCGACGACCGGGACATGGGCATCAGCCACGTTTTCCGCGGCGACGAGCATGTCAACAACACGCCCTGGCAGATCAACATCTTCAGGGCGCTCGGCGCGCCCTTGCCGGTATTCGCACACGTGCCGATCATCCTCGGCGACGACGGCCACAAGCTCTCGAAGCGGCGCGGCGCCGTGAGCGTCACCTCGTACGAGGAGGGCGGCTATCTGCCCGAGGCGATGCTCAACTATCTGGCACGCCTCGGCTGGAGCCACGGCGACGAGGAGCTCTTCGCGCGCGAGCAGCTCGTCGCCTGGTTCGACGGCAGCCACTTGTCGAAGAGCCCTGCGCAGTGGGATCCGGCCAAGCTCGACTGGGTCAACGCGCACTACCTCAAAGCCTTGGCCGACGAACCGCTGCTCGCGCTGGCGCGCGCCCAGCTCGCGCGCCGCGCCATCGTCGCGCCTGACGACACAGCCTTGCTGCGCGCCTGCGGTGTCTTCAAGGAGCGCTGCAACACCGGCGCCGAGCTCGCGGGCTGGCTCGCGATGCTCTACGCCGACGTCGAGCCGAGCGCCGAGGACCTCAAGGGGCATGTGAACGATGCCGTCCGCCCGGCGCTCGCGACGCTCCGCACGCGCCTGGCCGCAGTCGCCTGGGACAAGGCCTCGATCGCCGCCGCGATCAAGGAGACGCTCGCCGAACACGGGCTGAAGATGGGCCAGCTCGCGCCAGCCGTCCGCGTCGTCGTCTGCGGCCGTGCCAAGACCCCGTCGCTCGATGCCGTGCTCGAGATGTTCGAGCGCGATACCGTGCTGCGGCGGCTCGGCGCCATCACCGCGGCTGCGGGCTGATCTGCACGGGGAACGACCCATGGCCCGCCCCGGGTGGTCCGCTGGCTATAATCTCGGGCTTCGGTAGCGGCGGCGGGCCTTTCCATGACAGGTACGCCGCTCGCCCTGAGTGAACAGTTTCGACGGGGGTATAGCTCAGCTGGGAGAGCGCTTGCATGGCATGCAAGAGGTCAGCGGTTCGATCCCGCTTACCTCCACAAGATGGTTGTTGGACGCCGCGCCTGACGAGCCGGCATCGAGAGTTGCAGTCCCCTTCGTCTAGAGGCCTAGGACACCACCCTTTCACGGTGATTACAGGGGTTCGAATCCCCTAGGGGACGCCACCGTTCGCTGCAGCTGCAGCGCGGCGGCAGGAGAGAGTTCGAGAGCGGGAGTGGTAGTTCAGTTGGTTAGAATACCGGCCTGTCACGCCGGGGGTCGCGGGTTCGAGCCCCGTCCACTCCGCCAATAAAATCAACGGGTTACAGCAGCAATGCTGTAACCCGTTCGTGTTTGTTGAGCGCCGTGCACTCACCATGCCCTCAAAATTAGCAGTGAGAGTGCCGCGCTCCAAAGGTGGCGGCGATCCAACTGTCGAGTCCTAGCGAGTACGCCACACTGGGCCATGGCCGTCATCGACAGAGGAAGAACCGTGGCCCGATTCTTCGTTCGCTACTTGAGAGAGGCTGCGAAGTGGCTCTCGATAGTGGACCTAAAGCATCGTGGTGTAGCAATCGAGCGTAGCAAAGCACCGCTGCATGCGGTGGACGGCGTGACCATGGTGAGCACCACTTTATGGCTGCCTGGACGGCCCGTGGTAGCAACTGGAGGCGAGCTCGCGAGGTAGAAATTGATATGGCGCGACCAAGTACCTCCCCACCTCATTGAATCAAGAGAAGTAGCCCTCGAGCGACGGTTGGCCCAGCGTTCCTCAGAGCGTTGGACTTGTCAGATGTCCACCAGTTCGGCTTGCGGCTCGGCGTTAGGGACTCTCGCCGGTCGATAGACATCGTGCAGCTCAGCCAAGAGACCGAATACCGCTTCATCGAATTGAAGGTGGGAAGCGATCAGCCCGCCTACGCCACATTCGAAGTCTTGGGTTATGGGCTTCTCTATCTGCTGGCCCGGCAGCATGGCCGGCGTGGCGATGGGAGGCACTGGGGCTTGCTACGAGATCAGCCAGACAGGTCGCCGAAGTCGTGGATGTATTCGCCTGGCTGGAATGGGCGATGCGCTGCGTCCAGCACTTGCCAGGCCATAGATAGTCGACTCGGAGCTGGGCAGGACGGTAGACCGCGCTGTACACCGTCGGCGATCTCCGATTCCGGGAGTAGAGCGGCGGTACAAGAAAGCTTGCGGTCAGATTCTCTAACGTCATCCCAGGCTCCCCGAGCGTTCGGAGTGCAGCTTGCTGGCGCTGGATCGTGTCCGCCGCAGTTGCCGGCCCACTCGACCCACTGATCTCTTGATGGTTCGTACAAACCGGGACTTGGGACACCACTGCGACACGATCAGGACCGAGGAACACCGTCGCATAGGCTCCTGACGCGTCGAGCAAAGTGACGTTCGGTTCTGTCGCGATAAGCGCGGGCTGGTAGGGTCAGCCGATGAAGTTTGACCGTTTGAAGATGACCGAAGCGCTGAGCCGGGCGGTCCAGCGGATGCACTATCCGCTCGAAGTGATGCTGGTGTGCGTGCGCTGGTACGCGGCCTATCCGCTGAGCTTTCGAAACATCGAAGAGATGATGGCTGAACGCGGCGTGTTCGTCGATCAC
>JAYVVB010000390.1:0-3070 GCA_043787455.1 Rhizobacter sp. | reverse complement strand
TTTCGTTGAGCCGGCCGAAGCCGCTGTCACCTCAGGGACCGGTCATGCACGCTCCCGTTCTTACACTCAGTGAACAGCAGAACATCGAAACGGGGTCGTGGTTCTCGAAACTTTCCCAGCCGTTGCGCGACGCCATCCTGGCGCGGGCCGTCGTCCGTCGCCTCGAGGACGGAGCGATCCTCTCGGCGCGAGGCGCGCCGGCGGAGGAATGGTGCGGCGTCGCGCACGGCGCGGTGCGCGTCGGCCTGGTCTCGCTGGCGGGCAAGCAGGTCACGCTCACGTATGTCGAGCCGGGCACCTGGTTCGGCGACATCGCCCTCTTCGACGGCATGCCACGCACGCACGATGCGAACGCGCATGGCCAGACGACGCTCCTCGTCGTGCGCAAGCCCGACTTCAAGGAGCTTCTGGCGCAGCACGTCGAGCTCTACGAAGCGCTGCTGCGCCTCAACTGCCGGCGCCTGCGCCTGCTCTTCGACACCGTCGAGGACTTGAACACGCGACCGCTGGCGGCGCGGCTCGCCAGGCAGATCCTGCTTCTGGCGCGCAGCTACGGCGTCCAGCAAGGGGAAGAGATCCGGGTCGGCCTGCAGCTCGCCCAGGAAGACATCGCCCAGCTCCTCGGCGCGTCGCGCCAGCGCGTCAACCAGGAGCTGAAGGGCTTCGAGCGCGAGGGCGCGGTGCGGATCGAGCCGACCCGGCTCGTCGTCCTGTCGAAGGCCAAGCTGCTCGCGATCGCCGACCGCTGAATCGAACGGTTCACCGGGGCAATCCCGCACAGATTCGCTTCTGCGCACAGGATGACAATGGCGTGATGAGCACCCCCGAAGCCAACACCGGAACCAAGCCCGTCGCGGAGCAGCACGCCTTCGACATCGCCGCGCTGGAGCGCTATCTCGTCGGCCGTCTGCCGGGATTCGGCGGGCCGTTGCGCGTCGAGCAATTCAAGGGCGGTCAGTCGAATCCCACGTACCAGCTGATCACGCCCGAGCGTTCGTACGTCATGCGCTCCAAGCCGGGGCCGGCGTCGAAGCTGCTGCCGTCGGCGCACGCGGTCGAGCGCGAGTTCAAGGTCATGCATGCGCTCGCCGACACCGACGTGCCCGTGCCGCGCATGCACGTGTTGTGCGAGGACGAGAGCGTGATCGGTCGCGCCTTCTACGTCATGGAGTACGTCGCCGGACGAGTCTTCTGGGACCAGTCGCTGCCGTCGCTCGATCGGCCTGGGCGTGCCGCGATCTACGACGAGATGAACCGCGTCATCGCCGCGCTGCACTCGGTCGTTCCGGCGAGCGTGGGCCTGGAGGGCTACGGCAAGCCGGGCAACTATTTCGAGCGCCAGATCGGCCGCTGGACCAAGCAGTACCAGGCGTCGATCACCCAGCCCATCGACGCCATGAACCGGCTGATCGAATGGCTGCCTTCGCACATTCCCGCGAGCGCGCGCGACGACACGCAGGTGAGCATCGTCCACGGCGACTACCGGCTAGACAACATGGTCTTCGCCGCAGACGCGCCGCGCGTCGTCGCTGTCCTCGACTGGGAGCTCTCGACCCTCGGCCATCCGCTCGCCGACTTCAGCTATCACTGCATGGCCTGGCACATCACGCCCGGAGCCTTCCGCGGCATCGGCGGCCTCGACCACTTCGACCTCGGCATTCCCGACGAGAAGAGCTACGTGGCCCGCTACTGCGAGCGCACTGGTCGCGAAGATCCCGATGCGGTGATGGCCGACTGGAACTTCTACCTCGCCTACAACCTGTTCCGCATGGCCGGCATCCTGCAAGGCATTGCCAAGCGCGTCGAGGCCGGGACGGCGTCGAGCGCGCAGGCCCGGCAATCGGCCGCGGGCGCGCGACCGCTCGCGGAAATGGGCTGGCGCATCGCCCAGCAGAGCTGAAATCGGCCCTGCTCTTCACTTCACTCCCGGAGACACCATGGAATTCGAATATTCACCCCGCACCCAGGAGCTGCGTGCTCAGCTGCTGCGCTTCATGGACGAGCACATCTACCCGGCCGAGCAGCGCTACGAGCAGGAGATCGCCGACAACACCAAGGCCGGCAAGCGCTGGACGCCGCTGCAGACGATCGAGCAGCTGAAGCCGAAGGCACGCGCGCAGGGCTTGTGGAACCTGTTCCTGCCGCCGACGGCCGGCGGCAAGGACTCGAAGGCCAATGGCCGCGAGTTCGGCCTCAGTAATGGCGACTATGCGCCGCTGGCCGAGATCATGGGTCGCGTGCCCTGGTCGAGCGAGGTCTTCAATTGCTCGGCACCCGACACCGGCAACATGGAGACGATCGAGCGCTACGGCTCCGAGGAGCTGAAGAAGCAGTGGCTCGAGCCGCTCCTCGACGGCAAGATCAGAAGCGCCTTCGCCATGACCGAGCCCGGGGTCGCGTCGTCGGACGCGACCAACATCGAGGCGCGCATCGAGCGAGTCACGGGCAAGAGCGGCGACGACTACGTCATCAACGGCCGCAAGTGGTGGACCAGCGGCGCCGGCGATCCGCGTTGCAAGATCTACGTCTTCATGGGCAAGACCGACCCGGAAGCACCGCGTCATTCGCAGCAGTCGATGGTGCTGGTGCCGGCCGAGACCAAGGGCATCACCATCGTCCGGCCGCTCAACGTGTTTGGCTACGACGACGCGCCGCACGGCCACATGGAAGTGCTGTTCGAAAACGTGCGCGTGCCGACGGCGAACATCCTGCTCGGCGAAGGGCGCGGCTTCGAGATCGCGCAAGGGCGCCTCGGGCCGGGACGGATCCACCACTGCATGCGGCTCATCGGCCTGGCCGAGCGCTCGCTCGAGCTGATGTGCAAGCGCGCTTCGAGCCGCGTCGCCTTCGGCCGAACGATCGCCGAGCAGGGCGTCACGCGCGAGCGCATCGCCGAGGCGCGCTGCCAGATCGACATGGCACGCCTGCTGACGCTAAAGACGGCGTGGATGATGGACGTCGCCGGCAACAAGGCGGCCAAGTCGGAGATCGCGATGATCAAGGTCGTGGCCCCGAACATGGCGTGCCAGGTGATCGACTGGGCGATACAGGTGCACGGCGGCGCCGGCGT
>JAYVVB010000389.1:0-2553 GCA_043787455.1 Rhizobacter sp. | reverse complement strand
AATGCACGATCCGCGCGCATGACTATTCCGTAAGCCAGTCGCGCAGTTCTTCGGCGTGCTCCTGCTCCTGGCTGAGGATCGACTCGAGGATGCGGCGCGTCGACGTGTCCTTGTCGCCGATGAGGGCGATCATCTGCGAGTACGCCTCGATGGCGACGCGCTCGGCGATCAGGTTGGCGCGGATCATCGCCTGGAGCTCCGACGAGTCGTCGTAGTCGGCGTGGCTGCGCTCCATGAGCGTGGTCGGCGAGAAGTCGGGCTCGCCGCCCAGCTGGACGATGCGTTCGGCGAGCAGGTCGGCATGCGCCGTCTCCTCGTTCGCATGGACGAGAAACTCCTCGGCGATCTTCGGCGAAGCGACGCCCTTGGCGGTGAAGTAATGGCGCTTGTAGCGCAGCGTGCAGACGATCTCGGTCGCGAGGGCGTCGTTCAGCAGCCTGATGATGTCTTCGCGCCACGGACCGTAGCTCGGCGTGACGGCGCCTTTTTCGAGGCTGCGCTTGGCTGCTTCGAGAGCACCCTCGTCGAGCTGGAGGCGTTCGTTTTGGGACTGCAGGTTCTGGACTTTGGTGCTGTTGCTCATGCGATTCTCCGGTGGCTATCGGTCGGCGATGGCTTTGGCGCCGAGGAGTGCGAAGAGCAGCACGGCGACGAAGAGGACGAGGAAGACGACGAACAGGATTTTTGCGATCCCGGCGGCGCCGGCCGCGATTCCCGTGAAGCCGAACATGCCCGCGACGACAGCGAAGATGAGGGCCCACTTGAGCATGTGCATTCTCCTTGGGCGGATCCGGTCCCGACAGGGCCGCGTTTTCTCGCTCATATTGTAGAAAACTGTATCGATCGCGCTTGCCCTCGGCCATCGGAGCGGCACGGGCAGGGGTGTAGGACAGCTGCGTGAACGCCCGTCAATGCTCGCTCGCGAGCGTCGGCGTGTCGCCCGCTACGGCTGCCTCGCTCGCCGCGGCCTCGCCCATCGGGACCAGCCACGTCGAGCTCGTGTCGAGCACCGACCAATCGAGCGGCGCACCGGCGCGCAGGAGCCGCGCCGAAGCGGCGGCGGCGTGCTGCTCGGGCGGCGTCTGGCCGAGGCGGGAGAACAGCAATCGCACGCTCTTGCCGTTGCGGGTGAGGCGCAGCTCGGCCTGGCCCCAGCTCGCGGGCAGGCAGGGCTTCACATGGAACACGTCGCCGCGCTGCGAGAGTCCGAACATCGATTCGAGCGCGGCACGCTGCATCCACGCCGCCGAGCCCGTGTACCAGCTCCAGCCGCCACGCCCGACGTACGGCGGCGCCGTGTAGACGTCGCCCGCCATCACATAGGGCTCGATCTCGTAGCGCGGGCCGTGCAGCGGATGGCGGGCACGATGGGCCGGGCTCAGATAGGTGAAGTAGCGGTACGCGGCATCGCCGTCGCCGAGCGCGGCCTGCGCCATCAACGCCCACACGCCGGCGTGCGAATACTGACCACCGTTTTCGCGCACGCCCTTCGGATAGGCCTGGATGTAGCCGGCGCTCGGCTCGGCCTCGGCCAAGGGCGGATCGAGCAGCCGGACGAGCCCGCCGTCGCGATCGACGAGCTGGTGATCGAGCGCGACCATCGCCTGGCGTGCGCGCGCCGCGGGCGCCGCGCCCGAGAGCACGGCCCACGACTGGGCGATGAGGTCGATGCGGCACTCGGCGTTGCTCGCCGAGCCGAGCGGCGAGCCGTCGTCGAAGAAGGCGCGGCGATACCACGCGCCGTCCCAGCCCGCCGATTCGAGCGCATCGCGCCAGCCGCGCTCGGCGTCGCGCCAGCGGGCGGCGCGCTCGGCTTCGCCGCGACGTTCTGCGACCGGCGCGAAGCGCTCGACGACGTCGCACAGGAACCAGGCGAGCCACACCGATTCGCCTCGGCCGAGATGGCCGACGCGGTTCATGCCGTCGTTCCAGTCGCCCGTGCCCATGAGCGGCAGGCCGTGCGCGCCGACGGGCAGACTGCGGTCGATGGCGCGCGCGCAATGCTCGTACACGCTCTCGGTGTTCTCGCTCGCCGTCGGAACGTAGTAGGCGTCCTCGGCGCCTTCGGGGATGTCGGCCCCTTCGAGGAACGGCGCTTGCGCGTCGAGGATCGACTCGTCGCCGGTCGCCTGCAGGTAGTGGGAGCAGGCGTAGGGCAACCAGAGCAGATCGTCGGAGAAATGGGTGCGCACGCCCGCGCCGGTGGGCGCATGCCACCAGTGCTGGACGTCGCCGGCGGCGAACTGGCGCGACGCCGCGAGCACGATCTGCTGGCGCAGCAGCTTCGGCGCCGGCCCGGCGAGGGCGAGCGAATCCTGCAGCTGATCGCGAAAGCCGTAGGCGCCGCCGGCCTGATAGAAGCCGGCGCGCGCCCAGAGCCGGCACGCGATCGTCTGATAAAGCAGCCAGCGGTTGACCATCGCGTCGAAGATCGGATCGGGAGTGCGCACGACCGCCGTGCCGAGCAGCTCGTCCCAGCGCGACCTGACCTGATGCAGACGGCGCAACGCCGGCACCGCCGCGGCGCGCTCGGCGAGCGCATGCGCGGCGTCG
>JAYVVB010000388.1:0-2557 GCA_043787455.1 Rhizobacter sp. | reverse complement strand
CGCCGTACTCGATCTTGATCTCCTCGGCGTCTTTCGTCGGCGTGCGCAGCGCCATTGCGATGTCGCTCGTGATCAGGTCGCCGGCGATCGGGATCACCGCCGTGTGGCGGATCGAGCCGTCGGTGAAGATGGCGACGTCGGTGGTGCCGGCACCGATGTCGACGAGGGCGACGCCGAGGTCCTTCTCGTCCTCGGTCAACACCGAGTGGCTCGACGCGCTCGGGTTCAGCACCAGCTGCTCGACCTCGAGGCCGCAGCGGCGCACGCACTTGACGATGTTCTCGGCCGCGCTCTGCGCGCCGGTAACGATGTGCACGCGCACCTCGAGCCGGCCGCCGCTCATGCCGATCGGCTCCTTCACCTCGTGGCCGTCGATCACGAACTCCTGCGGCTCGACGAGGAGGAGTCGCTGGTCGTTCGGGATGTTGATCGCCTTCGCGGTCTCGACGACGCGCGTCACGTCGATCGGGGTCACTTCCTTGTCGCGCACGATCACCATGCCCGTGCTGTTCTGGCCGCGGATGTGGCTGCCGGTGATGCCGGTGTACACGCGCGTGATCTTGCAGTCGGCCATCATCTCGGCTTCTTTCAGCGCCTGCTGGATCGACTGCACGGTCGCGTCGATGTTGACGACGACGCCGCGCTTCAGGCCGTGCGCCGGCGCGCTGCCCAGGCCGGCGATGCGCAGCTCGCCGTCGGGCATGACCTCGGCGACGACCGCCATCACCTTGGCCGTGCCGATGTCGAGGCCGACGACGAGATCCTTGAGTTCCTTGGCCATGTCAGCGGACGTACGGCCGCCCGAAGGGCGCTGAGCGCGCCTTCTGGGGGCAGCGAACGAAGTGAGCGTGGGGGCATTTCATTTTCTGTGGCTCCCTATTTCCTGTGCGGTTTGTCGGCGGGGGCCACGCCGGTGGTCGAGACGCCCTTCAGGCGCACGGCGTAGCCGTCGCTGTGGCGCAGGTCGGCCGACTCGATCGGCCGGTGATAGCGCGAGGTCACTTCGCCCACCGTCGCGACGAAGCGCGTCGAGCGCGCGAGGAGCTCGTCGTCGCTGCCGCGGCCGAGCTCGATCACCGCGCCACTGTCGAGCGTCGCCTGCCACGAGCCCCGGCCTGAGAGCGTCAGCTGCTCGACGCGCGCGCCGAGCGGCGCGAGCGTGGGCTCGATCTTCGCCAGCATCGCGAGCACGTGGGCCGAGCTGCCGTCGGGGCCGGAGAGCGTCGGCAGCTCGTCGTCCTCGACGTCGCCGACGTTGGCCTCGAAGACCTCGCCGAAGCTGTTGACGAGCTTGTCGGCACGGCTGTCGCTGCCCCAGAGCGCGACCGGTCGATGCTCCTCGAGCTGGACTCTCAGGCGGTTCGGCCAGACCCGGCGCACGATCGCCAGGCGCACCCATGGCACCGACTCGAACGCGCGCCGGACCGAGCCGAGGTCCATCGTCATGAAGTTGCCGGCGAGCTGCGGCGCGGCGTTGGCGCGGATCGTCGAGACGCTGTTGCGGGCGACGTCGCCCTCGACCGTGATCGAGCGGATCGCGAAAAACGGCTGGCGCGCGAGCCACACGAGCGCCGCGGCGGCGAGCAGGAGCGCGGCGACGACGGCGAACCCGGTCGCGGTGGCATTCATCAAGCGCACGTCGTTCGGCAGCGCCGGGACCGAAGAGCGGGACAGCGACGCGGCGGCCATCGCTTCAGCCTCCCGCTTTCGTCGTGGCCGCAGCGACGCGGCCGTCGAGCGCAGCGCCGGCGATCAGGCCGAGGCAGAGCGCCTCGTAGCTGATCCCCGCGGCGCGCGCCGAGATCGGCACGAGCGAGTGCGAGGTCATGCCCGGCGAGGTGTTCATCTCGAGGAGGAAGGGTTTGCGGTCGCTCTTTCGGAGCATCAGATCGGCGCGACCCCAACCGCGGCAGCCGAGGACGCGGTAGGCGGCGAGGACGATGCGCCGGATCTCTTCTTCTTCCGCCGCCGGCAGCCCGCACGGACACTCGTAGCGGACAACGTCGGTGAAGTACTTGTTCTGGTAGTCGTAGGCACCGTCGGGCGCGACGATGCGAACGACCGGCAGCGCGCGCGCATCGGCGCCTTCGCCCAGCACCGGACAGGTGAACTCGTCGCCCTCGATGAACTCCTCGCACAGGACGTCGGCGTCGAAGCCGCGCGCGAGCTCGACCGCGCCCTGCATCTGCGAGTAACCCAGCACCTTGGTGATGCCGATCGACGAGCCTTCGCGCGGCGGCTTGACGACGAGAGGCAGGCCGAGCACGTCGGGCACGGCACGCAGCTGCTCGCGCCCCAGCTGGTCGGCGGCGAGGCGCACGAACTTCGGCGTCGGCAATCCCTCGGCGATCCAGACGCGCTTGGTCATCACCTTGTCGATCGCGATCGCCGAGGCCATCACGCCCGAGCCGGTGTACGGCAGGCCGAGCAGCTCGAGCGCGCCCTGCACCGTGCCGTCTTCGCCGTGGCGGCCGTGCAGGGCGACGAAGCAGCGCGCGAAGCCGTCGCGCTTGAGCTCGTCGAGGCCGCGCTCGGCCGGATCGAAGGCGTGCGCATC
>JAYVVB010000387.1:0-3139 GCA_043787455.1 Rhizobacter sp. | reverse complement strand
TACGGCCGCATCGCGCAGTCGGTGTGCAGGCTGGCGTCGGCCTTCGGCATGCGCGTCGCGGTCGCGGCGCCGGAGACGGTCGGCGCACGCGACGGCGTGCGCCAGATGGCGCTCGACGACCTGCTCGCCGAGTCGCACTTTGTCGTTTGCCTAGCCGTCTCAAACGAGCGGACGCGCGATCTCATGGATGCCGCAGCGTTCGCGCGCATGGCGCCGGGTGCGTTCTTCGTCAACGCCTCGCGCGGCGAGCTCGTCGACGAGGCCGCCCTGCTCGCGGCGCTCGACTCGGGCCGCCTCGGCGGCGCCGCGATCGACGTCGGCCGCGCCTCCGACCAGATGCCGAGCCCGGCGCTCGCGCGCCATCCGCGCGTGATCGCGACGCCGCACATCGGCGGCCTGACGCTGCCGGCGATCGAGCACCAGTCGATGGAGACGGTCGCACAAGTCGCGGCGCTTCTGCGCGGCGAGATGCCGACCGGCGCCGTCAACGCCGATCACGCGACCCGGATCCGGCGCTGGCCCGCGTTCGCCAGCGCGCGCACGTCGACGACACCGAACTCGAGGAGAACGCCATGACCGCGCCCTGGCCGAACGCATGCGACTGCCACATGCACATCTACGACGACAGCTACCCGCTCGCGCCGACGGCGACCTTCAAGCCGCCGCAGGCGCCGGCGTCGGCGTATCGCGAGGTGCAGCGCGAGCTCGGCCTGACGCGCGTCGTCGTGATCCAGCCGACCGGCTACGGTTTCGACAATCGCTGCACGCTCGCCGGGATGGCGGCCCTCGGCTCGAACGCACGCGGAATCGCCGTCGTCCCGCCGGACGTGGCCGACGACGAGCTGCAACGACTGCACGACCTCGGCATGCGCGGCGTGCGCTTCATGATGTTGCCCGGCGGCGTGTTGCCGTGGAGCGCGCTCGAGCCGACCGCCGCGCGGATCGCACCGAGGGGCTGGCACATCGGCCTGCAGCTCGACGGCCGCGACCTGCCGCAGCACGAGTCGATGTTGCTGCGCCTGCCGGGCAAGATCGTCATCGATCACGTCGGCAAGTTCCTCGAGCCGGTGCCCGTCGAGAGCGATGCCTTCGCCTCGCTCTGCCGCGTCCTCGACAAGGGCAACTTCTGGATCAAGCTCTCGGCCCCGTACGAGACCTCGAAGCGCGGCGCACCGGGCTATGAGGACGTCGCCGCGTTGGCGCGCGCGCTCGCCGCGCGCTTTCCCGAGCGGTGCCTGTGGGCAAGCAACTGGCCGCATCCCAACGCGAAGCCGGAGCCGTCGAACCGCACCATGTACGAATGGGCGCGGGCCTGCGTCGACGACGACGCCCGCTGGAGAAAGATCCTCGTCGACAACCCGGGCGAGGTGTACGGATTCTGAGAGCCCCCAAAGATCCACAGGAGACAAGCGTGACCCCATCGTTTCTCGCATTGCGCCGGCCTTTCCTCGCCGCGTGCTCGTTCGTCGCCGCGTGCCTGCTCGCGACCCCGCCGACCGCGCTCGCGCAGCAGAAGGCCGCGCCGCTCTTCACCTTGCGTACGGCCCACTACTTCAAGGAAGACCATCCCTGGCACAAGGGCCTGGCCTTCTTCGCCAGGAAGGTCGGCGACGACAGCGGTGGTCGGATCCAGATCGACATCTACAGCGGCGGCATCCTCGGCAGCGAAGCGCAGACGATGCAGCTGGTGAAGGACGGCTCGCTCGACTTCGTCGTCTCCGATCCGTCCGCCGGCGCGCCGTTCGCGAAGGAGCTCGACTTCTTCGCCCTGCCCTTCATGTTCCACGACTACGCGCACTGGCAGAAGTCGCTCGACGGCGCTCCCGGCAAGCGCTACGCCGCGCTGGTCGAAGAGAAGACCGGCATGAAGATCATCGGCTACTGGGGCGGCTCGAGCCGCAACGTGCTGTCGACGAAGAAGCCCATCCTGAGCATGGCCGACATGAAGGGGATGCGCCTGCGCCTGATCTCGAGCCCGCTCAAGGTCAACGTCTGGAAAGCGGTGGGTGCCGTGCCGACGCCGATCGCGTTCATGGAGACCTACCTGGCGATGAAGTCGGGCGTCGTCGACGGCATGGAGAACGAGTCGGTGGCGGTGCGCGACATGAAGTTCTACGAGCCGGCGCCGTTCATCGCCCGCACCGAGCACGAGTTCACCGTGCGGCCGATGTTCATGTCGAAGAAGACCTTCGACAAGCTGCCGCCCGACCTGCAGCAGATCGTGCTGCGCGCCGCGCAGGAGGCGACGGTCTACGAGCGCAAGGCCGAGGCCGAGGCCGGCCTGGCCGCCGAAGCCGAGATGCAAAGCAAGTTCGGCGTCAAGTTCAACCCCATCGACAAGGAGCCCTTCAAGGCCGCGACCAAGCCCGTGATCGCCGAGTTCGCGAAGACCATGGGACTGACCGACCTGCTCGCCAGCATCGACAACGTCAAGTGACGGGCGCGGCCGCTCGCGTCGGCCGGGACGCGATCGAGATCGAGATCGACGTGGCCGACGCCGGCGCCGAGCGCGCCAGCAAGCGCGCCCATCGCCCCGACCGCATCGAGCGGGCGGCGGAGGTCCTGGTCGTTCTCGCGCTGGTGGTCGAGCTCGTGGCCATGTTCGGCAACGTGATCGCGCGCTCGCTCTTCGACACGTCGCTTCTCTGGAGCCTCGAGATCGGCGAGCTGGCGCTGGTCATGATGACTTTCATCGGCGGCGCCATCGCCTATCCGCGCAACGAGCACATGGCCCTGCACGCCGTCGTTCAACGCCTGCCGCGCCGCTGGCACGGCAGCGTCGAGTCGCTCGGCCACTGGCAGGTGTTCGTGATGGCCGCGATCGGCTGCTGGCTAGCGTGGCAGATGATGCTGTCGCGCTGGGACGAGCGCACCGTCTACCTCGGCCTCAGCGCCATCTGGTTCGCCTTGCCGATGATGCTCGGCATGGCCCTGCTCGCGTACTTCGCGGTCCGGCGCGTGCTGCTGCGGCCGTGGCGGCTGGCGGTCGGCACGGGGATCGCCGTCGCGGTGCTGGTGGCAGTGACCTTCGCGGTCGCAGCGACCCTCGGCGCCGAAGGCCGCAGCTACGCGCTCGGCGTCGCCTTCGCCGTGTTCGCGCTGCAGCTCGTGCTCGGCGTGCCGATCGGCTTCGCGCTGC
>JAYVVB010000386.1:0-3361 GCA_043787455.1 Rhizobacter sp. | reverse complement strand
GAAGAAGCTCGAAGTCATCCAGGCGCGCAACTCCGCCGATGCCATGATCCACAGCGTCAAGAAGAGCTTCGCCGAGCATGGCGACAAGCTCGATGCCGGCGAGAAGGAGAAGATCGAGTCGGCGCTGAAGGAGGCCGAGGAGTCGCTCAAGTCGGAGGACAAGGCGACGATCGAAGCGAAGACCGAAGCGCTGATGACGGCGAGCCAGAAGCTCGGCGAGAAGATCTATGCCGATTCGCAGGCGGCGCAAGCCGCAGCGGGCGCAGGTGGGCAGGGCGCGGCGCCGGGTGGTGCGAACCCGCAAGCCGAGACGCAGGCGGCGCACGCCGACGACGATGTCGTCGACGCGGAGTTCAAGGAAGTGAAGAAGGGTTGATAGAACGGCTGCGCCGTCCGATCAACTCGCCGCGTTCGAGGGATCAGGTTTCGCCTGTCCCTCGACGCGGCGTTTGCACATGAACGAATGAGGGGCTGGCCGGGATGAGCAAGCGCGACTACTACGAGGTGCTCGGCGTCGGCCGCAGCGCCTCAGAGGAAGAGATCAAGAAGGCGTATCGCAAGCTCGCGATGAAGCACCACCCCGACCGCAACCAGGGGGCAGCGTCGAGCAAATCGGAAGAGCACTTCAAAGAGGCCAAGGAGGCCTACGAGATGCTCTCCGATCCGCAGAAGCGCGCCGCCTACGACCAGTACGGCCACGCCGGCGTCGATCCGAACATGGGTGGCCGCGCCGGAGCGGAAGGCTTCGGCGGCTTCGCCGAGGCCTTCGGCGACATCTTCGGCGACATCTTCGGCAACGGCAACGGCCGCGGACGCGCCGCCGGCGGCGGTCAGCAGGTCTATCGCGGCAGCGATCTCAGCTACGCGATGGAGATCACGCTCGAGGAAGCGGCGCACGGCAAGGAAACGCAGATCCGCATTCCTTCCTACGAGACCTGCGAGACCTGCAAGGGCAACGGCGCCAAGCCGGGCACGAGCCCGATCACCTGCACGACCTGCCACGGCTCGGGCGCGGTGCAGATGCGCCAGGGCTTCTTCAGCATCCAGCAGACCTGCCCGCAATGCCACGGCAGCGGCAAGATCATTCCCGAGCCCTGCCCGACGTGCCACGGCCAGGGGCGCCTAAAGAAGACCAAGACGCTCGAGGTGAAGATCCCGCCGGGCATCAACGAAGGCATGCGCATCCGCTCGAGCGGCAACGGCGAGCCGGGCCCGAACGGCGGCCCGAACGGCGATCTCTACATCGAGATCCGGATGAAGCCGCACGACATCTTCGAGCGCGACGGCGACGACCTGCACTGCACGGTGCCCGTCGGCATGACGAGCGCCGCGCTCGGCGGCGCGATCGAGGTGCCGACGCTCGGCGGCAAAGCCGAGATCGACCTGCCCGAAGGCACGCAGCACGGCAAGACCTTTCGCCTTCGCGGCAAAGGCATCAAGGGCGTGCGCTCGAGCTATCCCGGCGACCTCTACTGCCACGTGAGCGTCGAGACGCCGATCAAGCTCACCGAGCATCAGCGAAAGCTCCTGAAGGAGCTCGACGACGCCTTCCGCAAGGCCGGCGATCGTCACTCGCCAACGGCCAAGACCTGGAGCGATCGGGTCAAGGACCTGTTCAAGGCCTGAGGGCATGTCTGCCGGCGGCAATTCCCTCAAGTCGATCCTGTTCGCGCTCGGCGCGAACTTCCTGATCGCCGTCGCCAAGACGATCGGGGCCGTATTCACCGGCTCGTCGTCGATGCTCGCCGAGGCGATCCACTCCTACGCCGACTGCGCCAACCAGGGCCTGCTGCTCTGGGGTCTGCGCGAAGGCCGAAGGCCGGCCAGCGCCGACCATCCGCTCGGCTATGGCAAGGCGGTGTACTTCTGGAGCTTCATCGTCGCCCTGATGCTGTTCAGCATGGGCGGGGTGTTCTCGATCTACGAGGGCCTGCACAAGTGGAGCGCACCGCAGCCTCTCGAGAAGGCCTGGCTGGCGATGGCGATCCTGGTCTTCGGCATCGCGGCGGAAAGCGTCTCGCTCTGGGGGTGCCTGCGCGAAGTGAACAAGGAGCGCGGCCGGCAGGGCCTGTGGCGCTGGTTCCGCAGCTCGCGCCAGAGCGAACTGCTGGTCGTTTTCGCGGAGGACATCGCCGCGCTCGGCGGCCTGACGCTGGCGCTGGTGTTCATCGGCATCGCGGTCGCGACCGGCAATCCTGTCTGGGACGCGGCCGGCTCCGTCTGCATCGGCGTGGTGCTCGTGCTCGTCGCCGCACTGGTGGGCATCGAGATCAAGGCGCTCTTGATCGGCCAGGGCGTCGAGGAGCAGGTCCTGACCCGCATGCGATCGCACCTCGCCGAGCAGCCCGAGGTCGAGACGGTCTACAACGTGATCACCCAGCAAATGGGCCGCGACGTTCTTGTCGCGGTGAAAGCCAAGATGAGTCCCGCACCTTCGGCCGTCGCGCTCGTCGACGCGATCAACCGGGTCGAGCAGAGGTTTCGTCATTCGTTCCCCGAGGTCCGCTGGCTCTTCTTCGAGCCCGACCTCGTCGATTGACGTCGGTCAGCCGAACAGATCACCCTGCCCGTCCCGGGCTGTCGCACGCGGTCTGCGGAATTGGCTCAGGTCGAGCGCGCGGCGTTCGCGATCGAGCCCGTGGCGCGCCCTGGCCTTGGCAAGCCGCTGGCCCAGCAGCTGCGCCCATACGCCCTCGCCTTTCATGCGCGTAGCGAACGTCGCGTCGTAGTCCTTGCCGCCGCGCATCTCGCGGATTCGCGCCATGACGCGAGCGGCGCGATCGGGAAAGTGCTGGTCGAGCCAGCGCTGAAAGATCGGGTTCACTTCCCACGGCAGGCGCAGCACGATGCCGAAGGCCGACGTCGCCCCGGCCGCCGCCGCAGCTTCGAGAATGCGCTCGATCTCGGGCTCGTTGATGAACGGAATGATCGGCGAGACGCTGACGCCGACTGGCACGCCCGCACGCGCGAGGGCCTCGATCGTCTTCAGGCGCCGATTTGGCGCCGCAGCGCGCGGCTCGAGGATGCGCGCCAGCATTGGATCGAGCGAGGTCACCGAGACGTAGACCGCGACCAGTCCGCGCTCGGCCATGGGCGCGACGAGATCGAGGTCACGCTCGATCCCCGACGACTTGGTGACGAGCGAGAACGGATGCGCGCACTCGGCCAGCACCTCGATCACCGAGCGCGTGATCAGGAGCCTGCGCTCGACCGGCTGGTAGGCGTCGGTCGCCGAGCCGAGGTTGATGGCGCTCGGCACGTAGGCGCGCCGCGCGAGCGCCTCGCGCAGTCGCTCGGCGGCGTTCACCTTGGCGATGATCCTGGTCTCGAAATCGAGTCCAGGCGAGAGGCCGAGGTAGCT
>JAYVVB010000385.1:0-5869 GCA_043787455.1 Rhizobacter sp. | reverse complement strand
GTGTGCTTCGCGATCGACGGCAAGGAGACCTGGCTCGTCCACAACCACCTGATGGCGAACGAGGAAGACTTCGAGGCGGTCGACCGCGACGCCTCGATCCGCGACATCCTAGGCGTCGGTGTCGACTTCAAGTACGAGGTGCTGAGCAAGGAAGACTGGATCGGCAGGCGCCTCGTCGCCGACCGCTTCCGGGACCGCCGCGTCTTCATCGCCGGCGACGCCGCGCACCTCTGGGTGCCCTACGCCGGCTACGGCATGAACGCGGGCATCGCCGACGCGCTCAACCTCTCGTGGCACCTCTCGGCGCACCTCGCCGGCTGGGCCGACGCGCGCATCCTCGACGCCTACGAGATCGAGCGGCTGCCGATCACCGAGCAGGTCTCGCGCTTCGCGATGGATCACGCGCGGCAGATGATCAAGGCGCGCGGCGCTGTGCCGCCGCGGATCGAGGAGCCGGGCGCCGAAGGCGACGCGATCCGAGCCGAGGAGGGCCGAAAGAGCTACGAGCTCAACGTCCAGCAGTTCTGTTGCGCCGGCCTCAACTTCGGCTATTTCTACGATCGCTCGCCGCTGCTCACCTACGACGACGAACCCGCGCCGGCCTTCACGATGGGCAGCTTCACGCCATCGACGGTGCCCGGTTGTCGCGCGCCGCACTTCTGGCTCGCGGACGGCCGATCGCTCTACGACGCTTTCGGCAGCGACTACACGCTGTTGCGCTTCGATCGCCGCGTCAGCGTCGCTGCGCTCGCGTGGGCCGCGCACCAGCGCGGCCTGCCGATGACGGTGCTCGATGTCGATCGCGAGCAGGCGCCCGCCGAGTATCGCCACGCGCTCGTGCTCTGCCGTGCCGACCAGCACGTCGCGTGGCGAGGCGACGACCTTCCCGACAATGCCCTCGGGCTCGTCGACCGCCTATGCGGCCGGGCGGCACCGGCCGACGTCGCACCCGAGAGAATCGAGTCATGAACACCGCCGAGCTCATCGCCACACAAGCCCAACATCTGGGTCGACCTCTCGGGCTGGAGCCCGAAGTACTTCCCGCCGCAACTCGTGCGGTACGCGAGCACGCTGCTCAAGGACCGCATCCTCTTCGGCAGCGACTTTGCGCGGCACCCGTCCCCACGCCGGGCGCGAACGTCAGGGTTTGACGATGAGCTGGTTGTCGACCGACTTCACGCCGTCGACCCCGCGCGCGTCCGCGGTCGCCTTGTCGGAGTGACCCGCGGTATCGACCGTGCCGGTCATCGTGACGACGCCGTTCTTGGTGTCGACGTCGATCTTCAGCGCCTTCACGTCCGGGTCGGCGATCAGCGCCGTCTTCACCTTGCCGGTGATCACTGCGTCGCCGGCGGCGTCGCCGGCCTTGTCCATCGCACTGGCCGTCGCCGCCATGGCGTTCGATGCCGCGGTCGACGGCGACACCGTCGTCGTCGATGTCGTCGACGAGCTGCCTCCGGCCGGTGTGTCGGTCACCGTCGTCTTTTTCTCGCACGCGGCGAGCAGGGCTGCCGCGGCGAAGATGGAGAGCGCGGCGATGTGGGTTCTGGTTGCTTTCATGGGGTTTCCTGAGCACGCTCTTCACGGTGGGCGTGACCAGGCATTGTCGGCACGGGGCGCGCCACGAACCGGCGCCGGGTGCCGGTCGCGCCATCGACCGACCCGCCGATGAGATGCTGTCTTACGCGGCGGGTGGCTCGAGCTGCGCGAGCCATTCGCGCTCGCGCAGGAGCTGGCTGACGCGGTAGCGCTCGCCGCGGTAGTGCGCGTCGAGGTGGTCGAGCAGCGTGGCGACCGCGCCCGCATCCCAGCGCGCGAGAAACTCGAACGGACCGGCCGGGTGATTGACGCCGAGCTTCATCGCCAGGTCGGCGCCGTCGGCCGTGCAGACGTCCTGCTGGACCGCGTCGGCGCCTTCGTTGACGAGCATCGCCACCGTCCGAGCGACGACGAGGCCGGGTGCGTCGCCGATGATCTGCGGCGACCAGCCGGCGATGCGCAGCCACTCGGCCGCCTGCTCGCGCCAGAGCGCCGAGGCGCTCGCCGCGAAGGCGAGCGCGAGCGGCGTTCCGGGCGCGCCGCCGCCGGGGGCGACGGCGAGATCGAAGACGGCGAGATCGCGCACGCCATCCTCGGCGGCGACATGGATCGCCGTGCGGCCGTTGGTCAGGCGCAGCTCGCCGGCGTCGGTCTGCAGCCCGATCCATCGGCTCGACGGATCGGCCTCGAAGCGGACGTCGGCCGCCTCGAGCCGCGCCGCCCAGCGATCGACGGCGACGCCGTGGCCGTGGAGCGCGACGATCGCGCCCGGCGGCACGGCCGGGGCTGCGAACGGGACGGCCTCTGCGCTCGGCGCAGGCGTTGCGGCCGCGCCGTAGGCGAAGAAGCCCTGTCCCGACTTTCGTCCGAGCAGGCCGCCATCGACCATCTCGCGCTGCACCAGCGAAGGGACATAGCGCTTGTCGCCGAAGTTGGCGGCGAAGACTGATTCGGTGACCGCGAAGTTGGTGTCGTGGCCGATCAGGTCCATCAGCTCGCACGGCCCCATGCGAAAGCCCGCGCCGCGCAGGCACGCGTCGATCGTCGCCGGCTCGGCGAGGCGCTCGTGCAGCAGCGCCAGCGTCTCGGCGTAGTACGGCCGGGCAATGCGGTTGACGATGAAGCCCGGCGTCGAGCGCGCGTGCACCGGCGTCTTGCCCCACCGTTTGGCGAGATCGAAGATCGCCAACGCGACGGCCGCGTCGGTCTGCAGTCCCGCCACGACCTCGACCAGCTTCATCAGCGGCACCGGGTTGAAGAAGTGCATGCCGACGAGGCGACCCGGCCTTTGCAAGCCGTTGGCGAGCGCGGTGATCGAGATCGACGAAGTGTTCGACGCGAGCACGGCGGCCTCGCCGACGACCGCCTCGAGCTCGCGAAAGAGGCTGCGCTTGGCTTCGAGGTTCTCGACGATCGCCTCGACCACCAGGCCCGCCCCCGCGGCCTCGTCGAGCCGCTCGGCGACGACGATGCGCACGGCGATCGCCTTCGCCTCGGCGCCGTCGAGCCGGCCCTTGGCGGCGAGGCCGTCGAGGGTCGTCGCTAGCCTGGCCTTGGCTGCTGCCGCGGCGCCTTCGCGCGCGTCGAAGAGGCGAACCGGATGGCCGGCCTGCGCCGCGACCTGGGCGATGCCGGCGCCCATGATGCCGGCGCCGACGACGAAGACGGTGGTGTCGGAATCGAGTTGGACTGTCATGCGAACCCCGTGGCACGGGTGAGCGGCTGCGCGATCCGCGAGCCTACATTACGTGGCTTCGCGCCATCCGACGACAGCGCTCGCAACCATGACCCTGAACGAGAAGATCGACCACGTCGACGACTACTTCGGCACCCCGGTCGCCGACCCCTACCGCTGGCTGGAGGACGACCAGTCGGCAGCGACCGCGGCCTGGGTCGAGGCGCAGAATCGGCTGACTTTCGCGCACCTCGATCGCATCCCGTTTCGCGCCGCGGTGCTCGACCGCATTCGCGCCCTCGCCGACTACCCGAAGTACAGCACCCCGTTTCGCAAGGGCACGAAGGTCTTCTTCTTCCTCAACGATGGCCTGCGCAACCAGTCGGTGCTCTACGTGCAGGACGGGCTCGACGGCACGCCCGAGCTGCTGCTCGATCCGAACACCTGGTCGGCCGACGGCACGATCGCGCTGGCATCGTTCACGCTGAGGAGCGACGGCCGCTACGCGGCGTGCGAGACGACCGCGATCCCCGGCTCCGACTGGCATCAGGTCCAGGTGATGGACATGGCGACGCGCCGGCTCGTCGGCGACGTGCTGCGCGGGGTCCGCTTCTCACAGGTCGCCTGGTGCGGCGACGGTTTCTACTACAGCCGCTATCCCGCGCCCGCGCCGGGCACGGAGCTGACGGCGCCGGTCGCGCATCAGAAGGTCTGGTTCCATCGCCTCGGCACGCTGCAGAGCGACGACGTTCTCGTGTTCGAAGACCCGGCCCACCCGACCCGCTTCAACGGCGTCCAGGTGACCGAGGACGAGCGCTTCGCGATCCGCTTCAGCTGGGAACCGGGCCGGCGCGGCAACGACCTGTGGTTCCGCGACGAGCGCAAAGGCGAGACCGGGTTCCGCCCGATCGTCGCCGAGATCGGCGACGACAGCTTCGACGTCGTCGACAACGTCGGCGACGCGCTGCTCGTGCTCACCAATCGCGACGCGCCGAATCGACGGCTGATGCGCGTCGACACAGCGCGGCCGGCGTTCGCCGACTGGTCGGTGCTGCTGGCCGAGCGCGCCGAGCCGCTCGAGCGCGTGACCTCGGCCGGTGGACGCCTCTTCGCCGGCTACCTGAAGAACGTGAGCTCCCAAGTCGAGGTCTTCGACGTCGACGGCGTCCTGCACGACCGGATCGCCCTGCCCGCGCCCGGCGACGCGATCGGCTTCGCAGGCGAGCGAGACGACGGCGATGTGTTCTACGTCTTCACGTCGATGAGCCAACCGCCGACGATCTTTCGCTACGACATCGCGGCGCGCTCATCGACGCTGTTTCGGACGTCCGACGTGCCGGGCTTCGACGCCGCCGACTACGAGAGCCGCCAGGTGTTCTTCGCCAGCCGCGACGGCACGCGCGTGCCGATGTTCGTCGTCCACCGGAAGGGCCTGGCCCTCGACGGCCGCAACCCGACGATCCTCTTCGGCTACGGCGGCTTCAACATCACGAAGCACGCCGACTTCAACCCGCAGCGCATCGCCTGGCTCGAGCTGGGCGGCGTCTTCGCGCTCGCCAACCTGCGCGGCGGCGGCGAGTATGGCGAAGCCTGGCACGAGGCCGGGATGGTGTTCAACAAGCAGAACGTGTTCGACGACTGCATCGCTGCCGCGGAGTTCCTGATCGCTTCGGGCTACACGTCGCCCGACCGGCTCGCGCTTCAAGGCGGCAGCAACGGCGGCCTGCTCGTCGGCGCGGTCGTCAACCAGCGGCCAGAGCTGTTCGCGGTCGCGCAGCCGCGCGTCGGCGTGATGGACATGCTGCGCTTTCAGAAGTTCTCGGTCGGCGCGGCCTGGGTCGCCGAGCTCGGCTCGAGCGACGACGAAGCGCAGTTCCGCTACCTGCTCGGCTACTCGCCGCTGCACAACATCCGCGCCGGCGTGCGCTATCCGGCGACGCTCGTCACCACGTCCGACCACGACGACCGCGTCGTGCCTGCGCACTCTTTCAAGTACATCGCGGCGCTGCAGGAGACGACGGGCGACGACCCGCCGAAGCTGATCCGGATCGAGACCCGATCCGGCCATGCGGCGAGCAATCTCAACAAGGGCCTCGACGAGGCCGCCGACATCTACTCGTTCGTCTGGGCGAGCATGGGCGTCGTGCCGCACTTTCAGACCCGACGGAGACATCGATGCGCTATCTGGTGGTGGGAGCGGGAGCCCTCGGCGGCTACTTCGGTGGCAGGCTGATCGAAGCCGGGCACGACGTGACGTTCCTGCTGCGCCCCGGCCGGGCGAAGGCCTTGCAGGCGTCAGGCCTCGTCGTCAAGAGCCGCTTCGGCGACCTGTCGCTGCCGGCGCCGCCGTTCGTGCTCGCAGCCGACATCGCCTGCACTTACGACGTCGTCATCGTCGGCTGCAAGGCCTACGACCTCGCCGACACGATGACCTCGTTCGCTCCGGCCGTCGGGCCGACGACGGCGATCCTGCCGATGCTGAACGGCATGCGCCACATCGGCGCGCTCGCGCAGCGCTTCGGGCCCGAGCGCGTCCTCGGCGGCCTCTGCCTGATCTCGGCCACGCTCGACGCCGCCGGGACCGTGCAGCACCTCAACGACCTGCACGGGCTCGTCTTCGGCGAGCTCGACGGCACGACGTCGGCGCGCGTCGAG
>JAYVVB010000384.1:0-4339 GCA_043787455.1 Rhizobacter sp. | reverse complement strand
CCTCGTGACTGACCTCGCGCGCCGCCATGATGCAATCGTCACGGTGGAAGAAGGCTCGGTGATGGGCGGCGCGGGCAGCGCGGTGCTCGAAGCGCTGGCGGCGGCACGGATCGAGATCCCGGTGCTCGTGCTCGGCTTGCCCGATGTGTTCGTCGAGCACGGCGACCCGGCCAAGCTGCTCGCGCAGTGCGGCCTCGACGCCGCCGGCATCGAGCAGTCGATCCAGCGCCGCTTCGGCGCGCCGCCGGCGCTGTTGCGTACGGCCGTCGGGCAGTAGTCGCGCTGCGCTCGCGACGGCCGGTGTCCGCATCCGCGCGCCGGCTTTCGTTTGCTGGCATGCTTTGGGGCGCGCTCCGGATGCGGAGCGAAATGATGCACCGATGACCAACCTGATCGACGCCCTCCACATTCCCGACACGCAATCGGCGCGCGACGAGCGCCATCTCGCGATCCAGCGCGTCGGTGTGCGCAGCGTGCGCTATCCGCTGCAGCTGAAGATCGAGGGTGCGGTGTTGCCGACCGTCGCCGACTGGGCGCTCGACGTCGCCCTGCCGGCCGAGCAGAAGGGCACGCACATGTCGCGCTTCGTCGCCTGGCTCGACGGCATCGCCGAGCCGCTCGATGGG
This sequence comes from Rhizobacter sp., assembly GCA_043787455.1. Lineage (GTDB taxonomy): Bacteria > Pseudomonadota > Gammaproteobacteria > Burkholderiales > Burkholderiaceae_C > Schlegelella_A. Next base: position 3,713 of record JAYVVB010000384.1, on the reverse strand, counting down.
GCGACGCTGCGGGTGCAGTCGGCGCGCATGCTCGCCTTGCTCCACGCCGAGACCGGCCGCATCGAGGCGTCGTTCCCGTTCTTCCTGCGCAAGCGCGCGCCGGTGTCCGGCGTCGAGAGCCTGCTCGAGTACCAAGGCCGCTTTATCGTCGAGGCCGGCCCTGTGGCGACCACGGTATGGCTCGAGGTCGTCGTGCCGGTGAAGTCGCTCTGCCCGTGCTCCAAGGAAATCTCCGACTACGGCGCACACAACCAGCGCTCGCACGTCACGATCCGGATCGAAGCGCTCGGCGAGCTCTCGTGGCTCGAACTCGTGCGCTTCGCCGAGGACTCGGCCTCGGCCGAGATCTGGTCGTCGCTGAAGCGCGCTGACGAGAAGTGGATCACCGAGCGCGCCTACGAGAACCCGAAGTTCGTCGAGGACATGGTGCGCGACGTCGCCCTCTTGCTGAACGCAGACGCACGCATCGGCCGCTACACGGTCGATGTCGAGAACTTCGAGTCGATCCACGCGCATAACGCGGTGGCGCGGATTTCGCGCGGCTGAGCCGCGAGATCCGCGCCTTGCGCGACAGGGCTGCTCCCTCCCCGACTCCCCCGTTCCCGGAGGGAGGAGCCGGCCCCTTCAGGGCAGCTTCCCTCTCCCGCTTGCGGGAGAGGGTTGGGGTGAGGACTTGGTGCGAAGGCCGCGTAACTGCAGCGCATCGCGCAACAGATATTCGACCTCCGCGTTGGTACTGCGCAACTCCGCCGCGGCGAGGCGCTCGATCTGAGCCCAGAGGGCCGGATCGATGCGCAGCAGGAAGGCTTTCTTGTCAGGACTCGCCATCGTCGGCGGTGCCAAAGGACCGGTGGCCTCAGGCGTACAGCGTCCCCGTGTTGATCACCGGGGTCGCGCCGCCGAGGCACCAGAAGGCGAGCAGGACGGCGCAGACGAAGAGCGCCAGCGTCGGCCCCATCGGGCGCGTCGCGAGCAGCACGCCGGCGAGGACGAGACCGATCAGGCCGATCGTGATGTAGACGAAGCCGCTGCTCGTCACGGCGGGCCGCTCTTCGGTCGACTGGATGGTCATGACACGCTCCGGGGTGGTCCTTCTCTCGGATCGCCAGCAGCGCCAGCGACGCGGCCCTTCAGGCGGCGGCGTCGGCGACGACGGTCAGCCCGAGCAGCGCCGGGTCGCCGCGGCCGAGCCGGAGCACGACCGCCGAATCGCCGGTGAGGTCGATCACCGTCGTCGGCTGCATCGGGCAGGCGCCGGCGTCGACGATCGCCTGGACCTGCTGCTCGAAGCGCTCGCGGATCTCGAGCGGATCATTCATCGGCTCGCTCTCTCCCGGCGCGATCAGCGTCGTCGCGATCAGCGGCTGGCCGACGAGGTCGAGCAGCGCGCTCGTGACCGGATGGTCGGGCACGCGCAGGCCGATGGTGCGGCGCGAGGGATGCGAGAGGCGCCGCGGCACTTCCTTGGTCGCTTCGAGGATGAAGGTGAACGGTCCCGGCGTCGCCAGCTTGAGGAGCCGGTACTGCTTGTTGTCGACGCGCGCGTAGCTTGCGAGCTCGGAGAGGTCTCGGCAAAGCAGAGTCAGGTGATGGCGGTCGTCGACCTGTCGGATGCGGCGCAGCTGCTCGGCCGCGGCCTTGTCGTCGAGATGGCAGGCCAGGGCGTAGCTTGAGTCGGTGGGAATCGCGGCGACGCCACCGTCGTGCAGGATCTGCGCTGCCTGCTTCAAGAGGCGCAGCTGCGGATTGACCGGGTGGACGTCGAAATACTGGGACATGCCTCGATTGTCCGCGTCCGCGTCGCTCGTCGCATGCGGGCAGCGTCAACGCCCTCCCGCACCGCCGGCATCGGCCGACGCGTCTCAGGCTGCGATCCGCTCCGTCAGCGCTTCCCATACCGGCTTCAGGCCAGCCGGCAAGGGCGGCAGGCCGCCGAGGTCGATGCGGCTTTCGTCGGGGCTGTGGAAATCGCTGCCGCGCGAGGCGAGCAGGTCGAACTCTCCCGCCGTGCCGGCGTAGCGCACCGCTTCGGCCGCCGTGTGGCTGCCGGTGACGACCTCGACGCCGCGGCCGCCGTGCGCCTTGAATTCCGTGAACAGGGCGTACTCCTCGTTCGGCGTGAACTTGTAGCGCGCTGGATGGGCGACGATGGCGATGCCGCCGGCATCGACGATCCAGGTGACGGCGTTCTTCAGGGTCGCCCAGCGATGCGCCACGAAGCCGGGCTTGCCTTCGATCAGAAAGCGCCGGAACACCTCGTGGGTGTCGGCGCAGACGCCGCTTTCGACGAGGTGGCGCGCGAAATGGGTACGCGAGATCAGGTCGGGGTTGCCGACGTAGGTGAGCGCGCCCTCGTACGCACCGTCGATGCCGACCTTGGCCAGCTCGCTCGCCATCTCCCGCGCGCGTGCCTCGCGGCCGCCGCGCGTCACCGCGAGGCCTTGGCGCAAGGCCGTGTCGTCGCTGTCGATGCCAAGGCCGACGATGTGCACGGTGGTGTCAGCGAAGGTCACGGAGATCTCCACGCCGCCGAGATAGGGCAGGCCGATCACGTGCGCCGCGGCGCGCGCCGCGTCCTGGCCGCCGAGCTCGTCGTGGTCGGTGAGCGCCCAGAGCTCGACGCCGTTCGCCTTCGCACGCGCGGCGAGCGCGGCGGGCGCGAGGGTGCCGTCGGAGACGAAGGAATGGCAGTGCAGGTCGGCGTTCACGGTGGCGCGGGATGTCGACGCATCATAGTGGCGCGACGCCTCGCTCGCCGAGCCTGCGGCCCGTCGCCGCGTGCGGACTGCTCGTGTCAGGCCAGAGGTTCGACGGCGACGACGATCATCTGCACGCGCTCGATGCCGTTGTAGGCGTCGAGGTCGAGGCGCCAGGCGAGGCGCACGCGCTCGCCCACTGGCTCGATGCGCCCGAACCAGATCGCGTCGCGGACAACGCCGCCGACGCGCACCGCGAGCTTGAGGTGCTTCTCGCCGACGAGGCGCTGCGAGACGATGTCGACGACGTCGCAGAACACCGGCGCGTCGAACGCCGCGCCCCAGACCTGGTCGTCGATCAGGCGCGCGGTCGCGACGTCGAAGTGCTCGGCGGCGAGCGGCCCGTCGCCGAAGATGACCCGTTCGACCGCGCTCGCGCCGAGACCTTCACTTGCGACGAGTTGCAGGGCGCTGCGAAAAGCCTCGAAGTCGGCGCGCGCGATCGTGCAGCCCGCGGCCATGGCGTGGCCGCCGAAGCGGACGAGGAGCGCGGGGTGACGCTTGCTGACGAGGTCGAGCGCATCGCGCAGGTGAAAGCCCTCGATCGACCGGCCGGAGCCCTTCAGCGCACCGTCCTGACCGAGGGCGAAGACGAAGGTCGGGCGATGGACGCGATCCTTCAGGCGCGAGGCGATGATGCCGACGACGCCTTCGTGGAACAAGGGATCGAAGATCGCCAGCGCCGGCAGGGTCTCGCCCGTCAGCGCCAGGGCGCGATCGACTTGCGCTTCGGCGTCGTCGCGCATGCCGGCCTCGACGCTGCGCCGCTCGCGGTTGATCTCGTCGAGCAGCGTCGCGAGCTCGAGCGCGTGCGATGCGTCGTCGGCGAGCAGGCATTCGATGCCGAGCGTCATGTCGGCCAGGCGCCCCGCGGCGTTGAGACGCGGGCCGATCGCGAAGCCGAAGTCGCTGGCGCTCGCCTGGCGCGGATCGCGCCCCGCGACCGCGAACAGCGCG
>JAYVVB010000383.1:0-3287 GCA_043787455.1 Rhizobacter sp. | reverse complement strand
CGCCGCGCACACCGACGCCGACATCGACGCGACGCTCGAAGCGGCTCAAGGCGCGGGCGTGTCGATGACCGGTGACTGCGAAGGCGGCATGTTCGGCTTCTTCTTCTCGGCCGAGCTGCCGCGGACCTACCGCGAGGTCATGGCCACCGACAAGGAGCGCTTCAACCGCTTCTTCCACGCCATGCTCGAGCGCGGCGTGTACCTCGCGCCCGCGCTCTACGAAGCCGGCTTCGTCAGCGCCGCCCACGGCCACGACGACATTGCCACGACCGTCGCGGCCGCCGCCGATAGCCTGCGCGCCTGAGCGCGCTGCGTTCCTAGAATCGTCCGATGCATCTGCACGTCCTGGGCATCTGCGGCACCTTCATGGGCGGCCTCGCGGCGCTCGCGCGCGAAGCCGGGCACCGAGTGACCGGCTGCGACGCCAACGTCTATCCGCCGATGAGCGATCAGCTCGCCGCCCTCGGCATCGAGCTGATCGAAGGCTACGACGCCGGCCAGCTCGCCCTCGCGCCCGATCTCTTCGTCGTCGGCAACGCGATCACACGCGGCAACCCGCTGCTCGAGGCCGTGCTCGACGCCAATGCACCGTACACGAGCGGGCCGCAATGGCTCGCCGATCACGTCCTGGCGCGTCGTCACGTCCTCGCCGTCGCCGGCACGCACGGCAAGACCGGAACGACCTCGATGCTCGCCTGGATCCTCGAGCAGGCCGACCTCGCGCCGGGCTTTCTCGTCGGCGGCGTGCCGCTCAACTTCAAGGTCTCGGCCCGGCTTGGCGGCGCGGCGGCGCCGTTCGTGATCGAGGCCGACGAATACGACACCGCCTTTTTCGACAAGCGCAGCAAGTTCGTTCACTACCGGCCGCGCACGGTGATCCTCAACAACCTCGAGTTCGACCACGCCGACATCTTCGACTCCCTCGCCGACATCGAACGCCAGTTCCACCACCTCGTGCGCACCGTCCCCGGCCAGGGCCGGATCGTCGTCAACGCCCGCGACGAGGCGCTTCAGCGCGTCCTCGCGATGGGCTGCTGGAGCGACGTGCAGCGCTTCGGCGGACGCAAGGAAGCGCCCGGCATGCTGCGCGCGCGCGGCGAGCCGCACGCCTTCGACGTGCTGCGCGGCGGCCTCAAGATCGCACGCGTCGAGTGGCCGCTGCTCGGCGAGCACAACCAGCTCAACGCGCTCGCCGCGATCGGCGCGGCGGAGCACGTCGGCATCGCTCCCGAGACATCGGCACGCGCGCTCGCCGACTTCCGAAACGTGCGCCGGCGACTCGAGTTGCGCGGCGTCGTCGGCGGGGTCTCGGTCTACGACGACTTCGCGCATCACCCGACGGCCATGCGCACGACCATCGACGGCCTGCGCCGCAAGGTCGGCGCGGCGCGCATCCTGGCGGTCTTCGAGCCGCGCTCGAACACGATGAAGCTCGGCGCGGTGAAGGCTCAGCTCCCGTGGGCGCTCGAAGAGGCCGACCTCGCCTTCTGCCATTCCGGCAATCTCTCCTGGAACGCGGCGCAGGCGCTCGCGCCGATGGGCGAGCGCGCGGTCGTCGCGAGCTCGATCGACGAGCTCGTCGCGCGCGTCGTTGCTGTCGCGCGCGCGGGCGACCACATCTTGTGCATGAGCAACGGCGGCTTCGGCGGCATCCACCAAAAGCTGCTCGACGCGCTCGCGCCGCCGGGTCGCGCCGCCGCGTGAGCGATGCGGTGTCGGCTGCGCCTGGCGCACCGATCACGCACCTGCTCTACCTCCACGGCTTTCGCTCGTCGCCGCAGTCGACCAAGGCGCGCAGGTTCGCGGCCTGGGTCGGCGAGCATCGACCCGACCTGGTCTGGTCCTGCCCGCAGCTCGACGCATCGCCCCGACAGGCGATGAGCGACGTCGAGGCCACTACCGCGTCGTGGCCGACGGCGCGCATGGCGGTGATCGGCAGCTCGCTCGGCGGCTTCTACGCGACTGTCGTCGCCGAGCGCCACGGCTGCCGTGCCGTCGTTCTCAACCCGGCGATCGATCCGGCGCGCGACCTCGCCGCGGCCGTTGGCCTCTCGACCGCCTGGCACAGCGACGAGCCGTTCTTCTTTCGGCCCGAATACGTCGCCGAGCTGCGCGCGATGACGCCCGGGCCGCTCACCGATCCTCGCCGCTACTTCGCGGTCGTCGCCAAGGGCGACGAGGTGCTGTCGTGGCGCGAGATGAGCGCGCGCTACGCGGCCTCGCCGATGCGCCTGCTCGAAGGCAGCGACCACGCGCTCAGCGATTTCGACGCGCAGATGCCGGAGGTGCTGTCCTTTCTCGGCCTAGCGACCGCGCCGTCGCGCAGCCCGGTCAGCTGACCCAGTGGAAGAGCGTGTAGACGACGCGGCCCCAGACCTCGACGTTGAACCAGGTGAGCGCGAGCAGGCGGATCCAGGCCGCGAAGCGGCTCGCACGCTCCTTCCAGAGCTCGGCATCGAAGGCGATGAAGAGCGCGAAGCTGACGGTGGCGCACACGACGAGCAGGCCGCCGACGCCGGCCGCGATCCAGCGCAGGACGAGGGCTAGCACGCGGCTCGAGCGGCTCTCACCATGCCGGAGCGAGCTCCGCCAAGCCGGCCGGCGCCCTCGCCTCGTCGTCGAAGGTGACGATTTCCCAGGCCGACAGGTCGGAGAGCAAGGTGCGGACGAGCCGGTTGTTGAGCGCGTGACCCGACTTGAAGGCGCGATACGCGGCGAGCAGCGGATGACCGGCGAGGACCATGTCGCCGATCGCGTCGAGGATCTTGTGCTTGACGAACTCGTCGTCGTAGCGCAGGCCGCCGCTGTTGAGGACCTTGAACTCGTCGACGACGACGGCGTTGTCGAGGCTGCCGCCGAGCGCGAGGCCGCGCGAGCGCATCATCTCGACCTCCTTCGTGAAGCCGAAGGTGCGCGCGCGCGCGATCTCGGCCTTGTACTTGCCCGAGCCCATGTCGAAGACGAATCGCTGGCCAGTCTCGCTCACGACCGGGTGATCGAACTCGATCTCGAAGCCGAGGGTATAGCCGTCATGCGGCTCGAGGCGCGCCCACTTAAGCTGATCGCCCTCGCCTTCCCGTACCTCGACCCCGCGCTTGATGCGCAGGAACCTCTTGGGCGCGTCCTGCAGCGCGATACCGGCGCTTTGCAGCAGGAACACGAACGACGCGGCGGAGCCGTCGAGGATCGGCACTTCCTCGGCGGTGATGTCGACGATGAGGTTGTCGAGGCCGAGCCCGGCGCAGGCCGAGAGCAGGTGCTCGACCGTCTTCACCTTCGGGCCGTCG
>JAYVVB010000382.1:0-2882 GCA_043787455.1 Rhizobacter sp. | reverse complement strand
CTCGGCTCCGACGGCGCTTGAGGGCCGCATTGAGCCGAGCCCGGACGGTCGCGGCGATCGTCCTCGTCGCCGCGCTCGGCGCCGCGCAGACCATGGCCTACGTCGACGGCGACCTCTGGCCGCTGCAGATCGCCGCCATCGCCGTGCTCGCGGGCCTGGTCGGTCGCTCGTCGCCGCGCCGCGCCGCGGCGTTCGGCCAGGCTTTCGGCACCGCCTGGATCTGCGCCGGCACGTGGTGGCTCTTCGTCAGCATGCACCGCTACGGCGGCCTCCCGGCCTGGCTGACGGTGCTCGCGGTGCTCGCCCTCGCCGCGTTCCTCTCGCTCTATCTCGCCGCGGCGATGGCGCTGGTCGCGCGCTGGCATCTCGGCTCGCGCACGCGCGGTGCTCTTCTCTTCGCGGCGGCGTGGCTGCTCGCCGAGCTCGCGCGCGGCGTGATCTTCACCGGATTTCCGTGGGTCGCGAGCGGCTATGCTCATGTCGACGCGCCGCTGGCCGGCCTCGCACCCTGGATTGGAGTGTACGGCATCGGCGCCGTCGCGGCGGGTCTGGCGGCAGCGTTCGGCTTCTCGAACCTGCGCCGGGCGCGGGACTGGCTCGCTCCCGGGGTCGCGCTGGTCATCGCGCTGGCGGCGAGTGCGCTGCTCGGCCGCGTCGACTTCACATCGCCGAGCGGCATGCTCACGGTCTCGCTGCTCCAGAACAACGTGCCGCAGCAGGAGAAGTTCGAGCAGGGCCTCATCCCCGAAGCGCTCGCCGGCACCGCGGCGCAGCTCGAGGCGGCGCGCGGCGAGCTCGTCGTCGGTCCGGAGACTGTGATTCCGGTCCTGCCTGCGCAGCTCGACAAGGCCTACTGGAATTCGCTTCTCGACCGCTTTCGCGTCCCCGGACGCGCGGCCATCGTCGGCATTCCGATGGGCGACGACGAGGTCGGCCACACCAACTCGGCGCTCGGCCTGTCAGAGGCTGCGAGCAAGGGACCCAACGGCTTCTATCGCTACGACAAGCACCACCTCGTGCCTTTCGGCGAGTTCATTCCGACCGGCTTTCACTGGTTCACGGCGCTCATGAACATCCCGCTCGGTGACTTCAATCGCGGCGTGAAGACAGCGCCCTCGTTCGACGTCGGCGGCGAGCGCATCGCGCCGAACATCTGCTACGAAGACCTGTTCGGCGAAGAGCTCGCCTCGCGCTTCGTTCCCGAGGCGACGGCGCCGACGATCCTCGCCAACATCAGCAACATCGGCTGGTTCGGCCAGACGATCGCGGTCGAGCAGCACCTGCGGATCTCGCGGATGCGCTCGCTCGAGCTGCAGCGGCCGATGATCCGCGCCACCAACACCGGCGCGACCGCGGTGATCGATCACCACGGCACAGTGCGCCAGGCGCTGCCGCCGTTCACCCGCGGCATCCTCGAAGGCACGGTCCAGGGCCGGCAAGGCCTGACGCCGTTCGCCGAGTGGGCCGGCCGCTTCGATCTCTGGCCACTCTGGCTGGTGGCGCTCGCGACGCTGCTCGGCGCCGGTCGCTGGCGCATGCGTGCCGGGACGGGCCTCTAAAATCGTCGCTTCACCGGCGCTGCCTTCGCAGCCCGAGCCTTCGACGAAAGACCAGGGCCTGCAAAGCGCGATGCTCTCGTTCCAGCAAATCATCTTGCGCCTGCAGTCGTACTGGTCGGAGCGCGGCTGCGCGCTGCTCCAGCCCTACGACATGGAAGTCGGCGCCGGCACCAGCCACACCGCGACCTTCCTGCGCGCGCTCGGGCCCGAGCCGTGGAAGGCGGCCTACGTGCAGCCGAGCCGCAGGCCCAAGGACGGCCGCTACGGCGAAAACCCGAACCGCCTGCAGCACTACTACCAGTACCAGGTGGTGCTCAAGCCCGCGCCCGCGGACATCCTCGACCTCTACCTCGGCTCGCTCACCGCGCTCGGCTTCGACCTGAAGGCCAACGACGTCCGCTTCGTCGAGGACGACTGGGAGAATCCGACGCTCGGCGCCTGGGGCCTCGGCTGGGAGGTCTGGCTGAACGGCATGGAGGTGACGCAGTTCACCTACTTCCAGCAGGTCGGCGGCATCGACTGCAAGCCGATCACCGGCGAGATCACCTACGGCCTCGAGCGCCTGGCGATGTACCTGCAGGGCGTCGACAACGTCTACAAGCTGAAGTGGACGGAAGGCCTCACCTACGGCGACGTCTATCACCAGAACGAGGTCGAGCAGAGCACCTACAACTTCGAGAAGAGCGACGTCGAGTTCCTGCTCACGGCCTTCGCCGTGCACGAGCGCCAGGCGCAGGCGCTGATCGCCGACGCGCTCGCGCTGCCGGCGTACGAGCAGGTGCTGAAGGCAGCGCACAGCTTCAACCTGCTCGATGCGCGCGGCGCGATCAGCGTCACCGAACGCGCCGCCTACATCGGCCGCATCCGCGCGCTGGCGAAGAGCGTGGCCCAGAGCTATCTCGAGAGCCGCGCCCGGTTCGGCTTTCCGATGGCGCCGAAGGCTTGGGCCGACGAGGTCGTGGCGCAGCTCGCGGCGAAGAAGAACGCCGCCGACCGGCAGCCGGCGTGATGGCGAGCGACGCGATCCGGCCGCTTCTGGTCGAACTGCTCGTCGAGGAGCTGCCGCCCAAAGCGCTGGCGAAGCTCGGCGCCGCCTTCGCGGAGGGCATCGTCGCGGGCTTGCGCGCCGAGTCATTGCTTGCCGACGGCACAACCATCACGTCGTACGCGACGCCGCGCCGGCTCGCGGTGCTGATCGACGCCGTCGCCGTCTGCGCCACGGATCGCTCGGTCGCGCACAAGCTGATGCCGGCGAATGTCGGCTTTACTGCCGCCGGCGAAGCGTCGCCGGCGCTGCTCAAGAAGCTCGCCGCGCTCGGCGCC
>JAYVVB010000381.1:0-5626 GCA_043787455.1 Rhizobacter sp. | reverse complement strand
GCTCGTCGCGATCGCGGGCGGGCTCGCGCAAAGACCGGTGATCGAGAGCCGCGCACCGTCGCCGTCGACGCGGCAGCCGAGCTGCTTCAGCGCCTCGATCATCACCTGCGTGTCGTCGGAGTGGAGCAGGCCGACGATGCTCGTCGTGCCCGCGGCGAAGCCAGCGAGCAGCAAGGCGCGGTTCGAGATGCTCTTCGAGCCCGGCACGCGCACCGTGCCGGCGACGCCCGAGAGCGGCGGCAGGTCGAGAAAGCGGGTGCTGAACATGGGCGCGGCGCGGCCGGTCAGGAGGCGAGCGACGGGCCGGTCAGCGGTGCGTGTGCGGTGTCGCCGAGTTCATCTGCCAGCCGGCGCGCGCTTCGCTCGCACTGCGGATCATCGCTTCGAGCGCCTCGCTGTTGCCGGTCCTGACGACGTGCTCCATCGCGTCGAGCGTATGACGAAAGCGCTGCGTCTGCTTCAGGATCTCTTCGCGATTGGCCATCAGGATGTCGCGCCAGACCTCGGGGTTGCTCGCCGCGATGCGCGTGAAGTCGCGAAAGCCCGGGCCTCCGAGCGAGAGGTAGTCGCGGCCGTCGGGCTGGCGCGAGATCGCGTTGAAGTAGGCGAAGGCGAGGAGGTGCGGCAGGTGGCTCACGGCGGCGAACGCGGCGTCGTGGTTCTCGGGCGTCATTCGCAGCACCTGCGAGCCGATCGCCGCCCAAGCCCGGGTCGCCTTCTGCACCAACTCGGGGGTCGTCTGCGGCAAGGGCGTGAGGATGACCTGGCGACCCTCGAAGAGCGAGCCGTCGGCGTGCTCGATGCCGTGGACCTCCTTGCCGGCGATAGGGTGCGCGGGAACGAACGAGCCAACGCGCTCCTTCAGCACGCGCCGCGCCGCGTCGACGACGTCGCGCTTGGTCGAGCCGACATCCATCACCAGCATGCCGGGCTCGACGAGATGGCGGATCGCCTTGAAGGTCGCTTCCATCGCCGACACCGGGACGGCGATGAGAACGATGTCGGAGCCCGACACCGCGAGCAGCGCCGACTCGGCGGCGACGTCGATGACGCCCAGCTTCTTCGCCCTGTCCGTCGTCGACGGCGACTTGCTGTAGCCGACGACGCGGCGGACCAGTCCGGCGCGCCGGAGCGCGAGCGCGAACGAGCCGCCGATCAGGCCGCAGCCGATCACTCCAAGTTGCTCGAACACCGGCGGCGACGCGGCTTCGGGCTTCATCAGTGGGCGTCGACCGGATAGGTGCCGAGCAGCTTGAAAAAGGCGCAGGCCTCGCGCAGTTCGCGCAAGGCGAGCGCCACGTGGGGCTGGTCGGGATGGCCTTCGAGGTCGATGTAGAAGTAGTACTCCCACTGCCCCGAACGCGCCGGCCGCGACTCGAACCGGGTCATCGACACGCCGTGCGCCTTGAGCGGCTGCAGCAGGTCGTGCACGGCGCCTGGACGGTTCGCGACCGACACCACGAGACTCGTGCAGTCGTGTCCGGTCGCCTTCGGCTGCGGATGCGTGCCGGGGTGGGCGACGATGGCGAAGCGGGTCCGGTTGTGGGCATCGTCCTGGATCGCCGGCGCGACGACGAAGAGGCCGTATTCGCTCGCCGCGCGATCGCTCGCCAGGCCCGCGAGCGCGCTGTCGGCGCCGGCCATTCGTGCGCCTTCGGCATTGCTCGCGACCGGCCTGCGCTCGGCGCTGGGCAGATGGTGGCTGAGCCAGGCGTGGCACTGCGCGAGCGCCTGCGGATGGGCGCAGACCGCGACGACGCCGTCGAGCGAGTCGATCTTCCGCAGCAGGTTGTGGCGGACGTAGAGGCTGATCTCGCCGACGATGGTGAGCGGCGTCGTCAGGAAGAGGTCGAGCGAGCGCGTGACCACGCCTTCGCTCGAGTTCTCGACCGGGACGACGCCGAAGTCGGCGGCGCCGGCGCTCGTCGCGTGGAAGACCTCGTCGGCATTGGCGCAGGCGACGCGCACGATCGACGAGCCGAAGTAGCCGAGCGCGGCAAGCTCGCTGAAGGTGCCGGCCGGGCCGAGGTAGGCGACCCGCGTCGGCGTCTCGAGGGCGCGGCACGCCGACATGATCTCGCGCCAGATCGGCGCGACGCTGGCTGCGGGCAGCGGGCCGGCGTTGGCGGCCTTGATGGCATCGATCACCGCGGCTTCGCGCTCGGGACGAAACGCGGGAGATCCCTCGGCGCGCTTCAATGCGCCGATCACCGATGCGACTTCGGCGCGCCGATTCAGGCGCTCGAGCAGTTCGCGATCGAGGGCGTCGATCTGCCGGCGCAGCGACTCGAGGTCGCCCGCGGCCGGCGGCGAGTCGGAAGCCATGGAGCGACTCGTCGTGCTACTTGCCGGCGGGGCGCGACGCTGGGGCTGCGCCCGAGCTGGCCGGCGCCTGGCCCTGTGCCGGCACGCCGAGGATGGCTCGGATGCGCCCGTCGAGCGCCTGCGCCTTCGGCTCGACCAGCGGGCCCGCTTCCTTCAGAAGCTGCTGGACGAAGCCGGTGCGCATCTCCGTGCCGAGCGAGTTGTATTTCTTGTAGGTCGGCGAATCGAGCCAGGCGAGCAGCGTCTTCAGTTCATCCTCGCTCAACCGGGTCTCGAGCACCGGGCCGATCGTCGTCGGTGCGATCTTGATGGCGCGCTCGCGCACGATCGGCAGCGCTTCTTCGACGTACTTCTTGGCCTCGGCCTCGATCTGCTTGCCCATCGCCTCGCGCTTCTCGGGCGGAACCTGGCGCTGCATGGCGAGGCCGGCCTCCTGCATCATCTGCGCCGCCGGTCGCTCGACGAGACTGCGCGCGACGCCTTCGATGTCGCTCTGCTGCGCTTTCAGCACACGCGCGACCAGCTCCTTCTTCGCTGCGCTCGGCGCAGGCGTCTGCGCTGCAGCCGTCGTCGACAGGGACAGGGCCGCGAAGCCCGCAAGACCCAGGATCACCACACGTCGCGTCATTCGTTTTCTCCGTCGGGGGCGTTGTCGCCGGGTAGGTCCGGGGCCGCCGATGCATCCGCGTTGGCGTCGTTCTCGACGATGCGTTGCAATCCGGTCAGCTTGGCGCCGTCGTCGAGGGCGATCAGTGTCACACCCTGCGTCGCCCGGCCGAGCTCGCGGATCTCGGCGACCCGCGTGCGCACGAGCACGCCGCTGTCGGTGATCAGCATGATCTCGTCGTCGGCGCGCACCAGCGTCGCCGCGACGACCTTGCCGTTGCGCTCGGACTGCTGGATCGCGATCATCCCTTTGGTGCCGCGGCCGTGGCGCGTGTACTCTGCTATGCCGGTGCGCTTGCCGTAGCCGTTCTCGGTCGCCGTCAGCACGCTCTGGGTCTCGTCTTCCGCGACGAGCATCGCGATCACGCTTTGCGTCGGCTCGAGCGCCATGCCGCGCACGCCGCGCGCCGCGCGACCCATCGAGCGCACGTCGGTCTCATCGAAGCGGACGGCCTTGCCGCCGTCGCTGAAGAGCATTACGTCGTGGGTGCCGTCGGTGAGCGCGGCGCCGATGAGGAAGTCGCCCGGGTCGAGGTCGACGGCGATGATGCCGGCCTTCCTAGGATTGCTGAACTCGTCGAGGCTGGTCTTCTTGACCACGCCCTGCGCCGTCGCCATGAAGATAAAGTGATCGGCCGGGAAGCTGCGAAAGCCGTCGGTGAGCGGCAGCACGACGTTGACCTTCTCGCCCGGCTGGAGCGGGAACATGTTGACGATCGGCCGGCCGCGCGAGGCGCGCGAGCCCTGCGGCACTTCCCACACCTTGAGCCAGTAGACGCGGCCCAGCGTCGTGAAGCAGAGGATGTAGTCGTGCGTGTTGGCGATGAAGAGCTGCTCGACCCAGTCGTCTTCCTTGTTCTGCGTCGCCTGCTTGCCCCGGCCGCCGCGCCGCTGGGCGCGGTACTCGCTGAGCGCCTGGCTCTTGACGTAGCCGGTGTGCGACAGCGTCACGACCATGTCGGCCGGCGTGATCAGGTCCTCGGTGCCGAGATCGAGCGCATTGGCCTCGATCGTGCTGCGTCGCTGCGCCAGCTTGGACGAGCCGAACTCCTCCTTCAACTTGGCCAGCTCGTCGCCGATGATCGTCGTCACGCGCGCCGGCGTCGCCAGGATGCCGAGTAAGTCGGAAATCTGCGCCATCACGTCGCGGTACTCGCCGATGATCTTGTCCTGCTCGAGGCCGGTCAGGCGCTGCAGGCGCATCTGCAGGATCTCGGCGGCCTGGTCGTCGGAGAGGCGATAGAGGCCGTCGGCTTGCAGACCGAAGTTCGGCGACAGCCCCTCGGGCCGGTACGCGTCGCGACCCTGCACCGACTCGCTGCCGACCCGCGCCAGCATCTCGCGCACCATCGACGAGTCCCAGCTCTTGCTCATCAGCGCCGACTTCGCGACCGGCGGCGTCGGCGATGCCTTGATCGTCTCGATGAACTCGTCGATGTTGGCGAGCGCGACGGCGAGACCCTCGAGTACGTGGCCGCGCTCGCGTGCCTTCCTCAGCTCGTATACCGTGCGCCGCGTCACCACTTCGCGCCGGTGCTCGAGGAAGATCGAGATCAGGTCCTTGAGGTTGCAGAGCTTCGGCTGGCCATCGATGAGCGCGACCATGTTGATGCCGAAGGTGTCCTGCAGCTGCGTCTGCTTGTAGAGGTTGTTGAGGACGACCTCGGGCACCTCGCCGCGCTTGAGCTCGATCACGACCCGCATGCCGGACTTGTCGCTCTCGTCCTGGATGTGGCTGATGCCTTCGAGCTTCTTCTCGTGGACCAGCTCGGCCATCCGCTCGAGCAGGTTCTTCTTGTTCACCTGGTAGGGAATCTCGTCGACGATGATCGACTGGCGCTGGCCCTTGTCGATGTCCTCGAAGTGGCACTTCGCACGCATCACGACGCGGCCGCGTCCGGTGCGATAGCCCTCGCGCACGCCCGACAGGCCGTGGATGATTCCGGCGGTCGGGAAGTCGGGCGCCGGGATGATCTCCATCAGCTCGTCGATCGACGCTTCCGGGTTCCTCAGCAGGTGCTGACAGGCGTCGACGACCTCGTTGAGGTTGTGCGGCGGAATGTTCGTCGCCATGCCGACGGCGATGCCGCCCGAGCCGTTGATCAGCAGGTTCGGCAGCTTCGACGGCATGACGAGCGGCTCGCTCTCGCTGCCGTCGTAGTTCGGGCCGAAGTTGACCGTCTCCTTGTCGAGATCGGCGAGCATCTCGTGCGCGATCTTGGCGAGGCGGATCTCGGTGTAGCGCATCGCCGCCGCGTTGTCGCCGTCGACCGAGCCGAAGTTGCCCTGGCCGTCGACGAGCATGTGGCGCATCGAGAAATCCTGCGCCATGCGAACGATCGTGTCGTACACCGACTGGTCGCCGTGCGGGTGGTACTTGCCGATGACATCGCCGACGATGCGCGCCGACTTCTTGTACGGCCGGTTCCAGTCGTTGTTGAGCTCGTGCATCGCGAACAGGACGCGACGGTGCACCGGCTTCAGGCCGTCGCGCGCATCGGGGAGGGCGCGGCCGACGATCACGCTCATCGCGTAATCGAGATAGGACCGCCGCATCTCCTCTTCGAGGCTGATCGGCAGCGTTTCCTTGGCGAATGAGGTCATGGCGTCGGCGGGCGGGAGGCGGAAGCACCGC
>JAYVVB010000380.1:0-9568 GCA_043787455.1 Rhizobacter sp. | reverse complement strand
CGGCAGCGGCACGTGCAGCTCGGCGTTGGCGCCGCTCATCACCGGCACGAGGACGTTGTTCTGGATGCCGACCTGCGCCGCCTGCGTAGCCATGGTCGGCCAGAGCCGGCGCTTGCGCACCGCGTCGAGGTCGTCGGCATCCGCCGTCCCGGCGCGCAGCTTCGACGCGAGCAGGTTGGCGGCGGCGACCGCGTCCTGGATCGCAAGGTTGATGCCGACACCGCCGATCGGCGACATCGCATGCGCCGCATCGCCGATGCACAGCAGCCCCGGCTTCGACCACCGCGTCAACCGGTCGACGCTCACGGTGAGGAGCTTGACGTCGTCCCACGAGCGCACGTCGTCGATGTGCGCGGCGAGCAGTGGCGCCGCCTCGATGACTTGGGCCCGAAACGATGCGATGTCCTGACGCTTCAGGTCTTCGGCACCGCCCTTGGCGATGACGAAGGCGCACTGCCAGTAGTCGCCGCGATCGATGGTGACGACGAAGTGGCCGGACGCGACGCGGGCCAGGCTGCTGTCGCTCTCAGCCGGATCGCGGCCGACGCGAAACCAGAGCACGTCGATCGGCGCGCCGACATCCTCGACGGCGAAACCGGCCGCCGCGCGCACGGTCGAGCGACGCCCGTCGCAGCCGACGGTGACGTCGGCGCGGATCTCGAAGTCGCCGTCGGGCGACGTGCCGCGAACGCCTGCGACGACACCGTCGGCCTCGATCAGCGCAGTGACTTCGGAGTACATGCGCAGCTCGAAGGCCGGAAGGCAACGTGCCTCGCCGGCGAGGAAATCGAGGAACTCCCACTGCGGCATGAGGGCGATGAAGGCATAGCGCTCGGGCAGCGCGCGAAAGTCGCCGAGCTGGATGTGCTCCTTGCCGAACCAGCCGCCGACGACCTCCAGGCGCTGATGCGGCCGCTGGAGAAAAGCGTCTAGCAAACCGAGTTCGTCCATCACGCGCAGCGTCGACGGATGCACCGTGTCGCCGCGAAAGTCGCGCAGAAAATCGCCGTGCTTTTCGAGCACGACGGTGCGCACGCCGGCGCGCGCGAGCAGGTAGCCGAGCATCATGCCGGCCGGGCCGCCGCCGGCGATGCAGCACTGGGACTGCGAAGGAACGGGTGTCGTCAATCGGGCCTCCCGTCAACGAGGGCCCGCGACGCGACCGAGAAACGCGAGCAGCGCCAACCAGTGCGCCTCGGCGCCCGACGGGTTCTTGTCGCTGCGCAGCGTCGACGCGCCGTGCACCGACTTGCCCTTGGCGACGAACTGCGTCTTGTCGCTGACGGGAACGGCTTTCAGCACCGCCGCCGAGCGAGCGATCTCGTCGGCGCTCGAAGCCTGGTCGATCCACACCGCCGCCGCCACGTTCGTGGCGGCGCGCGCGACCTCGTGCGGCATGGCGAGGTATTCGCCGGGCGAGAACGCGACGACGGCGGCGATGTCGGCCGGGTGCGCCGCAGCGAGGACGAACACGAGCGCCGCCGAGTAGCTCGAGCCGACAACGACCACCGGCGCACCCTTGGCCTCGTCGCGACTCCAGGCGAGCGCGGCCTCGAGATCGGGCAGCGCCTCGTCGTACTTCGCTTCGCGGCCGAAGGCGGCGGCGGTGCGGTTGGGGCCGTAGAGGCCGTCGCCCGAGCGCTGGTCGATGGCGAGCACGGTGTAGCCCGCGGCGACCAGGCGCGGCGCGATCGGCGCGTATTCGCCCGCGCTCGAGCCGGCCTGGTGGAACGCGAGGATGACGGGCGCATTCGGCCGGTTCACGCGCCAGAGCGTGCCGAAGACCTTGACGCCATCGGCGGCGGTGAGCGTCACCGGCTCCGCCGCGCCGGCCGACGCGCCGACGAGCAGCAGGAGAGCGAGGAGGATTCCGCGCATGGCAGGCTCGGAATCTCAGAGGTCGTCGACGTGCTCGACGATCTTGCGTAGCCGCTCGAGCTCGGCCATGCGACCTTTGGCTTCGACCTTCACCTGCTCGATCTCGGCGTTCTGCTGGCGCAGGCGCTCCTCGGTCTTGCCGCGGATCGCGTCGGCGCGGCGCACTTCCATCTTCAGCTCCTCGACGCCTTCCTCGAGCTCGGTGTATTCGGCGATGCGCGCTTCGAGCCGCGTGATCTCCTCCGACTTGGCGGCGATGCCGCGCGCGAGCTGGGCCTCGCGGCGGCCACTGGCCCGCAGCTTCGCCAGCGCGAACGCGTACACGATCGCCAGGCTCACGACGATGATCGCCGCGATCAGCAGCAGCCCCCACAGGGTCTGGATGGTCGTCTTCGTCTCGACGGCGTAGATGGCGATCTCGATGGGGTTCACGCACGGCCTCGCTGAGGCGGCAAGGATAAAGGCGGCGGCGCCAAGGTGGGCCGGACACGTCCATGAGAGTCGCCGTCTTCAGCAGCGAGACGGAATTCACGATCGGTCTCATGGGGAAAGCGCGACTATTGGACCGGCACTGTGACCTTCGGAACCAGGCGCGCCAGCGCCCTCGCCTGCAGCCCGATCGTGCGCAGCAGGCCACCGGGCTGGCGCGTGTCGAAGCCGACGAAGTACACGCCGGCGAGAGCGCCTTCGCCCGCGAGCTGCGTCGGCAGCCCGCTCGCGTCGACGGGCACGACGATTCCAGGAAACAGCGCCTCGATGCCGGGGCGATGGCCGGTCGCCAGGACCACGGTGTCGACCTCGGCGAAGCGGCCGTCGACGAAGCGCGTGCCGTTCGGGGTGAGCGCCTCGAGGCCCGGGTACACGGCGATGTCGCCCGACCGGATCCGTGCCAGCGTGCCGACGTCGATCACCGGCGTGTGGCCGTGCTCGCGCAGCTGGCGCATCGGCGACACGGCGGAGCGGACGAGCCCGTAGCGGCCGAGGTCGCCGACGGTGAGATCGCACAGCCACGTCGCGACCTTGTCACCGAGCGCACGGGGCAAGCGCGCCAGCGCCATCGAGGTCTTCTGCGTCGGACGGCCGAGGACGTCGCGGTAGACGATGTTCACCGGCGAGCGCACCGAGAGCGCGGACTGCACGCCGTGCTCGGCGAGGTCGAGCGCGATCTCGGCGCCGGTGTTGCCCATGCCGACGACGAGAACGCGCCGGCCAGCGAAGGCACTGCCGCTGCGGTAGTCGCGACTGTGCAGGATGCGGCCGGCGAAGACCTCGTCGCCTTCGATCTTCGGCACGAACGGGATGTTGTTCGCGCCGGTCGTAACGACGACCGCGCGCGAGCGGAACGAGCGGCCGTCGACGCTCGTCGTGATCCAGCCGCCGCCTTCGCCCGGCACGATCGCCTTCGCTTCGGCGCCGAAGTGCGGCGCGATGGCGGCGCGCTCGGCGTAGTCCTGGAGGTAGTCGACGACGCCCTGGCGCGGCACGTACTGCGGCAGGTGCGCGGCGAAGGCCAGCCCCGGCAGCGCCGAGAGCGACTTCACAGTGTGCAGGTGCAGCCTCTCGTAGTGCAAGCGCCACGAGGCGCCGACGCGGTCGGCCTTGTCGATGACGTCGACGCGATGGCCGGCATCGGTCAGCGTCTTCGCCGTCGCGAGCCCGGCAGGCCCGGCGCCGACGACGAGGATCTCCGTGTCCATGGGTCTCCCTGCCTCTTCGCGCAAGGATACGCAACGGCGGCGCACCGGCCCCGCGAGCCTTCAGGGTCGGGCTTCGAAGATCAGGTTGAACGGCGACTCGGTCGCGCGCCGGAAGCGTTTGAAGCCACCCTCGGCGACGACATCGTGCAGGCGCTTCTCGCCTGCCTGCGCGCCCAGGCATCGACCGATCTCCTGCGAGCGCGAGGCCGGCGTGCAGATGAACGTCGACGCCGAATAGAAGATGCGGCCGACCGGATTGAGGTTGTCCTCGAGCCGGACGACCGTCGCCGCGTGCATGACGGCGCCGAGATCGCCGACGAACTTGCCCATGAACTCGTTCAGCTTCGCTTCGTCGATGGCCATGTCGATCTCCCCGCGTGTTTCGCGCGACGAGGATCGCGCGCCCCGGGCCGAGCGTCGATACGCAATTTGAAGTGCGCGCCGGCGGCGCCGAGGAGACCCCTGCGAAGTCATTTCTATAATCGTCTCGGCCCTGCGCTTTGCACCGGCCTCGACGCAGACGACGGAGATCACATGACGCTGTTTCGCCTGGCCACCTTCGGCTCCCGCCTCGCGGCGCTCTCCCTGCTCGCGCTCGCGGCCGCCTCGAGTCAGGCCCAGGGTCGCTTCACGACCTCGGCCGACGGCCAGGAGGTGACGGACACGACGACCAAGCTCACCTGGCGTCGCTGCGCCGAAGGCCTCGCGTGGGACGGCAAGACCTGCAAGGGCAAGCTCGCCAAGTTCAAATTCGGCGACGCCAAGGTCGCCGCGACGAACGCCGGCAAGGGCTGGCGCATCCCGTCGCGCGAGGAGCTCGTCGGCCTGGTCGACATGGCGAAGAAAAAGCCGCACATCGATCCCGACGCCTTCCCGGCGACCCCCTCGGCGCCGTTCTGGGCGACCAAGGAGGGCAGCACCGATAACCTGAACGCGTGGCTCGTGAGCTTCGCCAACGGCAAGGTGCGCGCCAACCTCGGCGAGGCCAAGTTCCCGATGCGGCTGGTGCGAGCAGCGTCGTGAGCGGGCTCGTTCTCGCTGGCCGGGCGCAGTGAGCAACGCTCTCGACAGCTTGAAGCAGGACTTCGACAGCGGCGGCCGCTTCGGCCCCCGCCCGGTCAAGTGGATCTCGATCGTACTGGCCGTGGCGGTGGTCGCCTTCCTCCTCTGGCCGTTCTACTCGGTGCCGACCGGCAGCCGCGGCGTCGTGACGCAGTTCGGCCGGATCGTGGGTATCGAGAACGAAGGCCTGGCCGTCCTGCCACCGTGGCAGAAGCTGTCGAACTTCAGCATCCGCGCCGAGACCGCGAACATCGAGAACGCCGAAGGCAGCACCAGCGACACCCAGCCGGTGAAGGTGAGCCTGACGGTGCGCTACAGCATCGCCACCGACCGCGTCGCCGAGGTCTTCGAGAAGTACTCGCACGACGGCAACCTGTCGTCGTACGTGCAGACGGCGACGCAGGAGATCTTCAAGGCGGTGACTGCGAAGTACACCGCGCCCGACCTGATCGCCCAGCGCTCGAAGGTCTCGAACGACATCTACGCCGCGCTGCGCGAGAAGCTCGCGCTCTACGGCGCGCAGGTGATCAACATCGACATGCGCAACTTCGCCTTCTCCGAGTCGTACATGCACGCGATCAACGAGAAGGTGACGCAGGAGCAGCTGCGGCTCGGCGCAGAAAACAAGCTGAAGACGGTCGAGGCCGAACAGAAGCAGAAGGTGGCGATCGCCGAGGCGGAGGCCAACGCGCTTCGCGCCAAGGCCGACGGCGAGGCCTACGCCAATCTCAAGGTCGCGACCGCCCAGGCCGATGCGCTCAAGATCCAGAACGCGGCGCTGGCGCAGAACAAGGATGTGCTCGAGCTGCGCCGGATCGAGGTGGCAATGACGCAGGCCAAGGCCTGGAACGGCGTCCTGCCCGTGAACGTCTACGGCAGCGCGCCGATCCCGTTCCTGAACGTCGCCCCGCCTGCTCCGGCCGGCAGGTAGCGCCTCAGGCGACCGACACCGCAAAGACCTCGACCTCGGCCGCCTTGCCGCGAAAGGCGACCAGCCCGAGCGGCTCGACGCCGGTCGCGGCATCGAGGGCCGCGCGCGTCGCCGTGTCGACGAGGATGGCTCGCAGAGCGACCTTGGTATGCGCCTCGAGGCGGGCGGCGAGGTTGACCGTATCGCCGATGCAGGTGTAGGTCGCGCGCTGCTGGGTGCCGGTATAGCCCGCGACCATCTCGCCGGTGGCGATGCCGATGCCGATGCGGATCGGCGCCCGGCCCGCCTGCGCCCGCTCGGCACCGAGCAGGTCGATCATCTCGACCATCTCGAGCGCGGCCCGCACGGCCGCCGCAGCATGGTCGGCCAGCGGCAGCGGCGCGCCGAAGATCGCCATCAGGCCGTCGCCGATCATCTGGTTGACAACGCCGCCGTGGCCGCTGATGGCGTCGAACATCAGCGTGTAGAAGGTGTTGAGTAGCTCGATCGTCTCCTCGGGCGGCTGCGACTCGACCAGCGCCGTGAAGCCGCGAATGTCGCAGAACATCACCGAGCCTTGGACGCGCCGGCCTTCGAGAGCGAAGCCCGACTGCTGCAGGTCCTGCGCCACCTCCGGCGTGGCGAAGCGGCGCACCAGCTCCTTCTGCTGGTCGCGCAGGCGCTTCTTCTCGAGACAGGCGCCGATGCGCGCCTTGAGCAGCACGGCGTTGACGGGCTTGGAGAGGTAGTCCTCGGCGCCGAGCTCGATGCAGCGCACGATGTTGCCCAAGCCCTCGAGCGACGAGGTGACGATCACCGGCAGGTCGCGCAGCGCTCGATCGGCGGCCAGGTGCTAGATCACCTGGAAGCCGTCCATCTCGGGCATCTCCATGTCGAGGAGGACGAGGTCGAAGGCCGCGGCTCGGAGCATCTCGAGCGCGATCCGGCCGTTCGCGGCCGACTGGACGCTGTGACCCTGCAGCTCGAGGTTTCGCGTCATCAGAAGGCGATTGACCTTGTTGTCGTCGGCGACGAGCAGGCGGGCCGGGCCGTGGCGCAGGTCAGCCATCGCGCAGCTCCGTGAGCGCCGCGGCGGCGCACTCGTACTCCTGATCGAGACGACGGAGCGCACCGGGCGGCCGGCCTGCGTCAAGCCCGCCGAGCTCGAGCTCGCGCGCCATGGCGCCGAGCGCGAGCGCGCCGAAGGTGTGAGCATTCGACTTAAGCGAGTGCGCGGCGCGGCGGAACGGCTCGGCCTCGTCCGCGGCGAGCGCCCTCTTCAGCTCGGCCAGCATGATCGGCGCCTCCTCGAGGAAGGTGTCGACCAGCTCGCCGACGAAATCGGCGCCAGCGCTGGCCTGCAGCTCGACGAAGGTCGCAGCGTCGATGATCGGCGCGGTCATTCAGCGGAACTCGCGCGCGGACACGGCGCAGAAGCGAATCGTTCTTGTCATGTCATCGTCCATGCTTGCCTCCCATGCCCATATGCGACATCGTAGGGCCCGCGTCGAACGTCCGCCATTGCCGGTTCGTCATGACACCATCTTCCCTCTGTTCACGGTTGACGAGGAGTTCCTGAAGCCGCTCGGCCTGACCCCGTACCGGCTGGCGAAGGACATCGGCGTGCCGCCCTAGCGCATCGGCGACATCGTGGCCGGCAAGCGCGCCATCACGGCCGACACCGACCTGCGCCTGTGCCGGTACTTCGGCCTTTCCGATGGCTGGTGGCTGCGCGGCCAGGCCAACTACGACACCGCCGTGGCACGGGAAACCATGGGAGACACGCTGGCCCGCGTCGCGCGCTGCGAGCTGCTGGGTGCCTGAGCAAGTCGGCACGACGCCGCCTCCCCACGCGGCGCCACGGCCGGCAGGGCGCTCATCAGCCGGCCTCGACACCATCATCCGGCAGGCGCCCGGGAGGTCGGCGCGTTCATCAGCGCCTCGACGAGCGCCTCGACACGGATCGGCTTGGTCACGTAGTCGTCCATGCCGGCGGCGATGCAGGCCTCGCGGTCGCCCTGCATCGCGTTCGCGGTCATGGCGACGATGTGCGGCCGGCCGCCGTTCGGCCAGCGCCGGCCGATCTCGCGCGACGCATCGAGCCCGTCCATCTCCGGCATCTGCACGTCCATCAGGACGACGTCGTACGGCTGCCGTGCGACGCACTCGACCGCCTCGATGCCGTTACTCGCCAGATCGGCGCGATAGCCCATCTGCTGCAAGAGGCGCAGCGCCAGCTTCTGGTTCACGACATTGTCCTCAGCGAGCAGGATGCGCAGCGGATGGCGCGCGGCCATGCCGGGGTCGAGCTTCGAGGTCGCCGCCCTGGTGGCCTGCGGCTTGGCGACGGCGTCGTGCGCGAACAGGCTGACGAGCGTGTCAAAGAGCTGCGACTGACGCAGCGGCTTGGCGAGGTAGGCGCTGAAGAGCGACTCGACGTCACCGGCCTCGCGCCGGCCGAGCGAGCTGAAGAGAACGAGCGGCAGTTTCGCCGCGATGGCGCGGATGCGCCGCGCGAGCTCGAGGCCGTCCATCTCGGGCATGTGCATGTCGAGGATCGCGAGGTCGAAGAACTCGCGGGCCGCCGCGTCGGCCGAGAGCCACGACAAGGCTTCGGCCGGCGATCCGGTGTCGCGCGCGACCATGCCCCATTTGCCGGCCTGCAGCGAGAGGATGCGACGGTTGGTCGCGTTGTCGTCGACGACGAGTACGCGCCGGCCCTCGAGCTCGGGCTGGGCGCCGATGTACTCGCGCCGCCGCGCCGTCGGCAGATCGGCGATCGGCGCTTCGATCGTGAAGGAGAACAGCGCGCCGCGGCCAGGGCCGTCGCTCTCGGCCCACATCCGCCCGCCCATCAGCTCGGCGAGGCGCTTGCTGATCGCCAGGCCGAGGCCGGTACCGCCGTACTTGCGCGTGGTGCTCGAGTCGGCCTGCGAAAACGACTGGAAGAGGCGCGACAGGCCTTCTTCCGACAGGCCGATGCCGGTGTCGCGCACGGCGAAGGTCAGGCCGACCCGGCCCGGCTCGACCGGCGTGCTCGTCACCGTCAGCACGACCTCGCCCGCCTCGGTGAACTTCACCGCGTTGGCGAGCAGGTTGAGCAGGATCTGACGCAGCCGCGTCAGGTCGGCGCTGATCGCGACCGGCACGTCGCCTTCGAACACGTAGGCGGTGTCGAGGTGCTTCTCGGTCGCGCGCACGCTGACGAGGTCGAGCGCCGACTCGACGCACTCGCGCAGGTCGAACGGATGCGACTCGATGTCCATCCGCCCGGCCTCGATCTTCGAGAAGTCGAGGATGTCGTTGATGATCGTCAGCAGGGCATCGCCGGAGTCGCGGATGGTCGCGGCGTAGTCGCGCTGCTCGTTGCTCATCGGCGTGTCGAGGAGCAGGCCGCTCATGCCGATCACCGCGTTCATCGGCGTTCGGATCTCGTGGCTCATGGTCGCGAGGAACGCGCTCTTGGCGTCGTTGGCGGTCTCGGCTGCGGCGCGGGCGTCCTGAGCTTCCTTGAACAGCCGTGCGTTCTGGATCGCGATCACGGCCTGGTCGGCGAAGCTCCCGAGCAGTGCGGTCTCCTTCGCCGTGAACGGCGACCATTGGCGCTCGGCAAAAGTGCGCACGATGAAAAGGGCGCCCACGCCCCTTTCGCGCCAGATCATCGGCGCGACCAGGCAGGAGAAGTTCCCGATCTTGGCAGCCATGCGGCGAACCACCTCAGGTACGTCTTTGCCGTGCAAGGCGTCGGCATAGTGCACCGCGCGACGATCCTGCACCGCCTGCGCGATGATGGTCCGTCCGATCGGAGTCGGCTTGAAGTTCGTCGCCGCCTTCTTCCCGTACGGACCGCGCGTGGAGCCCAGGTGCACGAGCGAATCCGCATCGACGGTCAGCGCGGCCAGATCGGAGCACGCAATCAGCCGCTGGCAGCTGTCGAGGATCTTGTCGAACACCGGCTGCGTGTCGGCGACCGAATTGCTGATCACCTCGAGCACCTCCGCCGAGGCGGTCTGCTGCTCGA
>JAYVVB010000379.1:0-3269 GCA_043787455.1 Rhizobacter sp. | reverse complement strand
CATGCGCATACTCATCGCCAACGACGACGGCTACCTCGCACCCGGCCTGGCCGCTCTCGTCAAGGCGTGCGAGGGTCTTGGCGATCTCGACATCGTCGCGCCCGAGCAGAATGCCAGCGGCACGTCGAACTCGCTCACGCTCAACCGGGGGCTCTCGGTCTACTCCGCCGTCAACGGCTATCGCTACATCAACGGCACGCCGTCCGACTGTGTCCACCTCGCGCTGTCGGGGCTGCTCGAGCACCGGCCCGACCTGGTCGTCTCGGGCATCAACCAGGGCGCGAACATGGGCGACGACACGCTCTACTCGGGCACCGTGGCTGCGGCGATGGAAGGTTTCCTGTTCGGCATTCCCGCGATCGCCTTCTCTCAGGTGCAAAAGGGCTGGGCCGAGCTCGACGCGGCGAGCCGCGTCGCGCGAAGCGTGATCGAGCAGGTGCTGCGCGAGCCGCCGGCGTCGCCGCACTATCTGCTCAACGTGAACATCCCCAATCGCGCCGACGCCGACACGCTGCCGCGTCGCATCACGCGCCTGGGCCGGCGCCATGCGAGCGAGCCGGTGATCCGTCAGGTGAGTCCGCGCGGCGAGACGCTCTTCTGGATCGGCCCCGCGGGCGATGCGCGCGAGGCCGGCCCCGGCACCGACTTCCATGCCACGAGCAACGGCGAGATCTCGATCACTCCGCTGCACGTCGATCTCACTGACCACGCGACGCTGCCGGCCTGGCGGCGCTGGGTCGAGCGGGCGGCCGGCGGATGACCGCCGCCGAGCGGCCGGCGCGCAAGTTCCCGCTCGCGCTCGGTCGGGTCGGCGTCGCCGGCGCACGCTCGCCCGGACGCAGCGGCAACGCCTACGGCCGCGCCGTGTTGCGGCCGCAGCGACATGTCGCCGAAGCCCACGCCGATGGCGCTCGTCGTGCGCGTCCCGTCGGGCTGGGTCTCGATTCGGCCGACGTGCGCAGGCGCATGGTCGATCGCTTGCGCGCCGACGGCGTTGCCGACGAGCGCGTGCTCGCTGCATTCGCCGCCGTGCCGCGGCACGCCTTCGTCGACGCTGCCCTGGCGACGCAGGCCTACGAAGACACCAGTCTGCCGATCGGCCACGGCCAGACGATCTCGAAGCCCTCGGTGGTGGCGCGCATGCTCGCGCTGCTCTTCAGTGGCGCCAATGCTCGTCGTATCGGCGACCTGGGCGCCGTGCTCGAGATCGGCACGGGCTGCGGCTATCAGGCCGCGCTCCTGTCGCACGTAGCCCGACGCGTCGTCTCGGTCGAGCGACTGAAGCTCTTGCACGACAAGGCGCGCGACCTGCTCGCGCCGCTGCGAACGACGAAACTTCGCCTCGTCTACGGCGACGGCATGCTCGGCCACGCGCCCGGGGCGCCGTACGACAGCATCGTCGCGGCGGCGGTCGGCAGCGAGATTTCCGCACCCTGGCTCGAGCAGCTCGCAGTCGGTGGCCGGATCGTCGCGCCGGTGCTGCGCGGCGCGAGCGCGCAGATGCTGGTCGTCGTCGATCGCACCGAGGAGGGCTATGTCCACAGCGTCGACGGAGCGGTGAGATTCGTCCCATTAAAATCGGGAATTGCCCGCTGACGATGAAGATCGAATCGATTCAATGCTCCTGATCGAAGCCCCGGCATGGCGCATCCGTCGATGCGCAGGCCTGCTCGCCGTGGCTGTCGCCGCGTTTCTCTCTGCTTGCTCCACGAAGCCCAACCGAGCTCCGGTCGAGGAGCGCTCGGCGACGCCGCGCACGACCGTCGCCGCGGCGAGCCCGGCGACGAGCGTGTCGGCGCCCGTCGACTCCGGGGCCGTGATCGCGCCCGACAGCAACAGCGGTCGTCCCGGCTATTACACGATCAGGCTCGGCGACACCCTGATCCGGATCGGCCTCGACAACGGCCAGAACTGGAAGGATCTCGTTCGCTGGAACAACCTGGTCAATCCAAATCTCGTCGAGGTGGGGCAGGTCATCCGCATCGTTCCGCCCGGCGTTGATCCCGCCGCGGCGACGACCCGTCCCGTCACCACGGCCAAGGTCGAGACGCGCCCGCTCGAGCCGAAGCCCGGCAGCGCGATCGTGCCGTCCTCGGCGACCCCGTCGACGGCCGCGAGCCAGACTGCTGCCGTGCCGCCGCCCCCGCCCTCTGCGCCGCGCGAAGGCGACGACGATGTGAACTGGGCGTGGCCGGCGAGCACACCCGTGTCGGCGCCGTTCGACGAAGTGCGCAACAAGGGCCTCGTCTTCAAGGGCAAGTCAGGCGATCCAGTCCTGGCCGCCGCGGATGGTCGTGTCGTGTACGCCGGCTCCGGCTTGCGCGGCTACGGAAACCTCGTGATCCTCAAGCACAACGCCACCTATCTCACCGCCTACGCCCACAACCAGACCTTGCTGGTGAAAGACGATCAGCCCGTCAAGCGCGGCCAGAAGATCGCCGAGATGGGATCGACCGATGCCGACAGCGTCCAGCTCCACTTCGAGATCCGGCGCCAGGGCAAGCCGATCGATCCGGTGAAGCTCCTGCCGCCGCGCTAGGCCGATACCCCGATGACCTCGGTCCTCGCGTTCGACATCGAGACGATTCCCGACATCGCTGGCCTGCGCGCGATCCGCGGCGCGGCATCGTCGCTGAGCGACGCCGAGGTCTACGCCGCCGAGATCGCCGAGCGCAAGGAGCGCGGCAAGAGTGACTTCATGCCCTTGCATCTGCAGCGGGTCCTCGTCGTCTCGTGCGTGTACCGGAGCCCGCGTGGCGGCCTGCAGGTGCGGTCCTTCGTCGACGGCGAGGTCGACGGCCGCAGCCAGGAAGGCGAGGTCATCCAGGAGTTCTTCGACCGCATCGAGCAGCATCGGCCGCAGCTCGTGAGCTGGAACGGCGGCGGCTTCGATCTTCCCGTACTGCAGCAGCGGGGGCTGCGGCACGGCGTCGTCGCCGGCAAGTACTGGGACATGGGCGATGATGACCGCGAGTACCGCTACAACAGCTACATCAGCCGCTACCACCTGCGTCACATCGACCTGATGGATCTGCTCGCGATGTATCAGCCGCGCGGCAACGCGCCGCTCGACGCGATGGCCAAGCTCTGCGGCTTTCCCGGCAAGCTCGGCATGGACGGCTCGCAGGTCTACGGCGCGTATCTCGATGGCCGGAGCGACGAGATCCGGCGTTATTGCGAGACCGATGCGATGAACACGTACCTGCTCTGGTGCCGCTTCGAGAAGATGCGCGCGCGCCTCGATGCGACCGGCTATGCACGCGAGATCG
>JAYVVB010000378.1:0-3720 GCA_043787455.1 Rhizobacter sp. | reverse complement strand
GCACCGCCGAGCGCGGCCAGGAAGATGCCGACCGAGAACGCGAGCATGTAGACGCGCGAGACGTTGACGCCCATGCTCGACGCGACCTCGGCGCTGTGGATGACGGCCAGCGTGATCTTGCCCTGGCGCGTGCGGTTGAGGCCCCACCACACCGCCCCGCCGACGACGACCGCGAGGCCGACGAGCACGAAGTCGTAGCCGACCCAGCTTTGCACGCCGATATTCAGGTTGCCGAACAGGGTGTAGGGCTCGGAGACGTAGTACGGGTTCGCGCCCCAGACGAGCTTGGTCACGTCCTCGAGGATCAGGAACATGGCGTACGTGACGAGGACGAGCAGCACCTCGTCGCGGCCGTAGAAGAAGCGCAACAGGCCGCGCTCGGTGAGCGGCGCCATGACCGCCGCGACCGCGACCGCCGCGAGCAGCATCGCAACGATGCTGAATCCCGGCGCCCATTTCAGCGCCGCGGTCCAGCCGACGAAACTCGCCGCGGCGTAGGCGCCGAGGGCGTAGAAGCTGCCGTGGGCGATGTTGAGGATCTTCAGCACGCCGAAGACCAGCGTCAGCCCGACGGCGACGATGAACAGCCACGACGCGTACGTCAGGCCGTCGATCAGGATGGTGACGACGGTGTTCATCGCGCGGCCGGTGACGAGGCGGCTACGGGCAGCCCTTGGCTCCCGGGAAGCCGGCGCGGATCCACTCCTCCGACTTCATGTTCGCGGGCGGGTTGACGCACTCGGCCGGGAAGCGCTGGATGTCGTCGAGCATCACCATCTTCTTGCCCGCGTCGTAGCGCGTCTTGCCGATCGCCGTGTCCTGGATCGCCTGGTGGCCATCGCCGAGCGCCATGCGGATGCGGCCTGCGGGCGAGTCCCACTCGGAGTTGGCGAGCGCCGCAGCGAGCTGCTCGCCGCTCGGCTTCTTGCCGCCGTTGGCGGCCATCGCTTTCTCGACCGCGAGCTTCAAGCCGAGCAGCGACTGCACCATCCGATAGGGTGCCTGCACCGGATAGACGTTGTAGGCCTTCGAGTACAGGTCCCACCACCAGTCGTTGAGCGCCGACTTCGGCGACATCAGTCCGTAGGCGCCGCGCGCGCCGAGGATCGTGCCGTCGGGCATCTTGTCGCCGAGACCCGGCAGGACGTGGTCGGCGGCGGAGAGCACGACCTGCGTCCGCTTGAAGAGACCGCGCGGCCCGGCCTGGAGGATGAAGGCCTGGAGGTCGCCGCCCCACAGGCTCGAGTGCGTCACGTCGGCCGGCTTGGCCATCAGCGCCGAGATCTCGGTGCCGTACTGGCCAGCGCCGAACTTGGGCAGCTGGTCCTCGCCGGGTTTCGCGGCGGGGTAGAGCTTCTCCATCGACAGCGTGAAGTCCTTCTTCGAGTCCTGGCCCCAGGCGTAGTCCTGGTTGATCATGTTGAAGGACTCGATCTTGACGTTGCGCGCCTTGAGATAACGGGCGAGGGCGACGTTGTCCATCGCCGCATGCGACGCCGTGCGAAAGACGTAGCTCAGCTTGTTGTCCTCGAAGATTCGCGGCGTGCCGCAGTCGTAGAGGATGAGGAAGCGCTTCATCTCCTCGGCCACAGGCGCGACGGCGAGGCAGTCGCCCGAGCCGACGTAGCCGACGACGGCGTCGACCTTCTCGCGGTCGTAGAGGTTGCGCAGCTCCTGCACCTGCTTGGTCGCGCCGCCGTTCTCGTCGACGTAGATCGCCTCGATCCTCATGCCGCCGAAGCCGGGTTTGTTGTACGGCGCGGGCGCGGCGCCCTTGTTGAAGGCCTCGACCAGCACCTTGGCGCCGTTGACGGCCGGGATGCCGAAGCTTTCCGCGGCCTGGCCGGAGAGGAAGCTAACGATGCCGATCTTGAAGGTCTCCTGGGCGTGGGCCGCGCCGGCCGACGTCAGTGCGGCTGCGGCGGCGACGGCGAGTGCCGCGACGCGTGGCCAGGATCGATTGCGCGAGGTCTGCGTTGTCGTCATCTCGTATCTCCTGTAGGGCGGCTCGACGGCCAGGCGGCCGGTCCTGCGATCTCGAGGCCAGCGGCGGGCATCTTTGTCCGGCGCCGCGGCGCTCGGTACATCGCTTACCCGCAGGCCAGGCGCGCGGCCGCAGGGTCTCCGGGGTATAAATCCGGGCTCGACAGACGAAAGGGGGGCTCCGGCCCTGCGCACGATGGACCGATCACCCAAGCTTCTCGCCGCCGTCTCGCTGCTGCTCTCGGGCCTGCTGGTGGCTCTGCCCTCGATCGACGCCGTCGCCGCCGACGGCAAGACGAAGATCACGAAGCAGGCCGACCTGCCGCGCTTCAGCTATTCGGTCCCGGGCACGGCGAGCCAGTTCGTCGAGAGTGACGGCGCGACGTTCGCCCCCTTTGCGGCCAAGGTGCGCGCCGATATCGACAGCGTGCTCGACCACTACGATATCGAGGACCGCTCGACGCTGCGCCAGATCCTCGCCGCCAAGCTCGACCTGCAGGAGCTCGCCGGCGACTATGCCGGCGGACTGCAGACCGCCGACGCCTTGCGCGCGCTCGAGGACAAGCCCGCGGGCCGGCTTCTGAGCGGGCTCACGCCGCGGGCACGACTCCAGGCGGCGATCGACGCCGGCAGCGCCTCGGGCCCGGCCTACGAGCAAGCGTTTCGCAAGCGCTACCGGGCGCTGGTCGCGCCGCTGCCGTGGGACGTGACGCAAGACGGCATCAAAGCCGGCTACGGCTTCTCGCGTCTTGCCAGCCGCGCGGCGACGCTCGGCGGCGTCCAGAGCAACCTCGATTCGGCGATCGCCAAGTCGGGCGCGCTCGAGGCCCCGCAGGCGTGGTCGCTGGTCGCGGCCCGCAACAGCCTGAAGTCCGGCCTGCCGCTCGCCCTGGCGCGGACAGAGGTGCTGCGCGACTACATCGCCGCCCACGACGTCGCCAAGCCCGACATCTGGGCCGCGCGTGAGGTGACGCTCACGGATCGCGACAAGCTGACGCCGGTGAACGTCGGCGTCTGGGACTCGGGCGTCGACGTCGCCGTGTTCCCGACGCAGCTTTTCACCGACCCGGAGCCGACGAAAAGCGGCACCCACGGGATCGCTGTCGACGACGTCGGCAATCCGTCACCCGACTGGCTCTATCCGATCACGCCCGAGCAGAAGAAGGCCTATCCGGATTTCCGTGAGCTGATCAAGGGCTTCCTCGACCTGCAGAACGGCGTCGACTCGGCCGAGGCGACGTCGGTGCAGAAGAAATTCCAGACGCTCTCGCCCGAGCAGATGCACGACATGATCGAGCTCAACAAGGCGATCGGCCACTACATCCACGGCACCCACGTCGCCGGCATCGCGGTGCGCGGCAACCCGGCGGCGCGGCTTGTCGTCGCGCGCTTCAACGACCAGCTGCCCGAGCTGCCGTTTGCGCCGACCGAGCTGTGGGCGCGTCGGATGGGCGCCGCTTTCCAGACGATGGCCGACTACTTCCGCACGCGCAAGGTCCGCGTCGTCAACATGAGCTGGGGCGACGACGTCGCCGAGATCGAGACCTGGCTCACGCGCACCGACGGTGGCACCGATCCGGCGGAGAGGAAGCGCACGGCGGCGGCGATCTTCGCGATCTGGAAGAGCTCGATCGAGAGCGCGATCAAGTCCGCGCCCGATACGCTCTTCGTCAGCGCCGCGGGCAACAGCGACAGCAATGTCGGCTTCATCGAGGACGTGCCGGCATCGCTGCGCCT
>JAYVVB010000377.1:0-3163 GCA_043787455.1 Rhizobacter sp. | reverse complement strand
GCAAGGGAGAGGCGGTGCCGATCGAGACCTTCGGCGGCGTCGTGCCGGTCACGTCGCAGCAAGACGGGCCTGCGCTCGCGGGGTCGACGGGCGACGACGAGCCGACGGAAAGCGTGGCGCTGATCCGGCTCGCCTGGGCACGCAGCGGCGACAAGGGCGATGTCTCGAATGTCGGCGTCGTCGCGCGACGGCCGGAGTGGCTGCCGCTGCTCTGGCGCACGCTCACGACCGAGCGCGTCGCCGCCTATCTGGCCCATCTCGTGCGCGGCAGGGTCGATCGCTTCCACCTTCCGGGCATCGCGGCAATCAACTTCGTGCTGCACGAGGCGCTCGACGGCGGCGGCCCGGCATCGCACCGGCTCGACCCGCTCGGCAAGGGCATGGCGCAGATCCTTCTCGACATGCCGATCGAGGTGCCGCGCTCGCTCGTCGCCGCGCTATCGGCCGAGGCTAGTGGCTAGCCCTGATTGCTCACCCGTGCCCTGCTCTTAAGCTGGGTGCGCGCCGCGTCTCGTCCGCGCGGCACATCCTGCTCACGATCCGCCGGCGCCGACCGGTGGGCACACTGGAGAGATATCTTGAAATTTCCCCGCTTTCTCGCGGCTGCGCATGCGGCCGTCGTCGCTTCGTTCGTCTTGTCCGCCTGCGGCGGCGGCGACAACGGCAACCCGAACGTGCCGACCAGCGGCATGACGATCACCACCTTGTCCAATCGTGCCGATCTCGTCAGCGGCGGCTCGGCACTGGTCGAGATCAGGCCGCCTGGCTTCGTGCTCCCGGCCACACTCAAGATCGATCGCGACGGCACCGACATCACAGCGGCGTTCTCGCAGCAGGCCGGCGGCCGGATCCTCGGCATGGTCACCGGGCTGAAGAACGGCGCGAACGTCATCTCCGCGAAAGCGACCGACGGCAGCATCGTCGGCGCCCAGCTCGTCATCAACAACCATCCGATCGGCGGCCCGGTGCTGCTCTCGGCGCAGGCGGGTCCCTGGGTCTGCGCGACGCCGGTCGCCGTCGCCGCCGTCGGCACCACCCCGGGCTCGAACGCGAGCGGGCTGTCGACGATGGCCACCGACGCGCAATGCAACATCGCCACCGAATACAAGCTCTGGTACCGAACCACGACGGTGGCGTCGGTCAACTTCGGCGCCGACGGTGGGTGCCTCTTCGCGCTGCCCGACCCATCGCCCTCCGGCACCGCGACCCCGGCGAACTCGTGCCTCCAGCCGTACGTCGCAGGGACGACGCCGGCGGCCTCGGTCGCCTCGACGACGACGTCGACCGGGATCATCCTGCCCTACATCGTTCGCGTCGAGCGTGGCACGCTCAACCGCGGCATCTACGACATCGCGGTGCTGTTCGACCCGACCGCTCCGGCCTGGACGGCGATCAAGCCGCAGCCCCAATGGAACGGCAAGCTGCTCTACACCTACGGCGCCTCGACGGGCCAGCCGCGCCAGCAGTTCC
Organism: Rhizobacter sp.; assembly: GCA_043787455.1. Taxonomy (GTDB): domain Bacteria; phylum Pseudomonadota; class Gammaproteobacteria; order Burkholderiales; family Burkholderiaceae_C; genus Schlegelella_A. Next base: position 1,693 of record JAYVVB010000377.1, on the reverse strand, counting down.
GCAGTGAGCAAAACTGGGCCATCGGCGGCATCACCAACATCAACGACGACACCGCGCTCAAGCTCGGCTTCATGGTCGCCGACAACAGCATCACCGACTCGCTCTACAACTCGAACCGGATCCTCGTCAACGAGACGACCATGATGATGAAGGAGCGCATCGTCAACAGCTACGGCGAGATCAAGTACACGATGGCCAACGGCTGCTCGGGCGGCTCGATCCAGCAGAACACCGTCGTCTCGACGTATCCGGGCCTGCTCGACGGCATCCAGGTGAGTTGCGACTACCCCGACTCGATCACCACGGGCATCGAAGTGGGCGACTGCGTGCTGCTGATGAACGCGTATGTCACGCCCCAGTGGCAGGGCCTGATGGCCGGCCTGACGCCGGCCCAGATCAACGCCAAGAAGGCCGCGATCAACGGCCACCGTGACCAGACCGGCTGCGCCGGCTGGACGAACTCCTTCGGCTACAACAATAAGCCCGGCAACTATGCGCCGACGTTCTTCGATCCGACGAGCGGCGCGGTCTCGCTGGTAGGCGCGACGACGAACAACTGCAAGCTGCCAGCCGCACTGGTCTACGACCCGGTGACCAATCCGACCGGCACGCGCTGCGGCGACCCGGACCTGGCGGCCGCGGTGTGGGGCACGACGACAGGGCTGCCCGGCGGCACGAGCAAGCGGGCGCTGACGACCAACGACAACGTCGGCGTTCAGTACGGGCTGAAGGCGCTGCTCGCGGTGAAGATCACACCCGAGGAGTTCGTGACGCTGAACGAGAACATCGGCGGCACCGACGTCGAGTCCAACCTCAGCGCGGCCCGCTCGGTCGCCGACACGGCGGCGCTGACCATCGCCTATCAGGCCGGCATCGTCTCGAACGGCAAGAACCTCGGCAAGGTCGCGATCATCGATTCGCGCGGCTACGACGAGGGCCCGGGCGGCACCGACATCCACTACAACTGGCGCAGCTTCTCGGAGCGCGCGCGACTCGACGCCGACGCGACCAGCCATGCCAACCAGGTGATCTGGCGCTACGGCACCGGCCTCCTGCCGGTGGGCGCAGCACAGATGGCGGCGGTGACCACGAAGTCGTTCACGACGATGGACACGTGGCTGTCGAGCCTGCTTAACAGCGCGCCGAAGGCGACGATGAACGCGGCCCGCACGCAGGCTCAGGTCGTGGCCGGCAAGCCAGCCGCGGCGATCGACTTCTGCTTTCTGACCGCCGACATCGCCTTCACCACGCCGATCACCGACCAGGCGGTGTGCGACGCCGACGTCAAGCTGGCGGTGTTCGCGTCGCCGCACCAGGCGGCCGGTGGTCCGCAGACGGAGAACATCCTGAAGTGCACGCTCAAGCCGCTGCTGTTCGCCGACTACACCGGCGTCACCTTCACGGCCGGGCAGCAGACGCGTCTGAACACGGTGTTCCCGACAGGCGTGTGCGACTGGAGCAAGGCGGGCGTGGGCCAGGTCGATCCGATCTCGCCGCTCACGTTCCAGGCCGGCCCCGGCGGCGTCCCGCTGACAGCGGCGCCGACCTCGACGCCGATCTAGAGGTCCGTCAACGCGCGGGCAGCCGGTCTTCCGGTTGTCCGCTTTTTTTTTGTAGGAGCACGCCGCGCCTTCGCGGTTTGGGTCGCGCAACGCGCGTGCTTCCAGCCTCGAATTCGCTAAGCTCATGGGCC
>JAYVVB010000376.1:0-4075 GCA_043787455.1 Rhizobacter sp. | reverse complement strand
ACCGACTCGAGCGGCACCTGGGTCAGCGTCAGGATGAAGGTCAGGACCGTCAGGCCGAGCGAGATCGAGATCGGCATGCCGGTGAGCATGAGGGCCAGCAGCAACCCGAAGATGATCGCCGCGTTCATGGCCGGGACCCCCCGTCTTTGCGCCAGGCCGCGTCCGGCTCCTGCCCGCGCTCGATCTCCTCGGCCTCGATGACCGCTTCGCCGACCAGCGGCACTTCCGCGTCGACGCCCTCGACATAGGTGTGATCGTGGTGCGGCAGCTCGCCGGTCTTCCAGAACGCCCAGGCCACCTGCAGGAAGCGGAAGCACATCAGCGACGACCCGAGCGGGATCGCCGAATAGACCATCCACGTCGGCCACTCGAGGTCGGGCGTCGTCGGCCCCTCGTATTGGCTGCCCAGGTCCATGCCGAGCCAGTGGAGGAACGCGTAGTGCGCGCCGTTGTCCCAGACGAAGTGCGCGCCGAGGACGGCGATCGAGCCGGTGAACAGCGCGCCCGCGAGCAGGCCGAACAGGACGACGCGAGCGCGCGCCTTGTCGGCGAGGCGATTGACGACGACGTCGACGCCGACGTGGATGCCGGTGCGAACGCCGTAGGCGGCGCCGAACTTGCACATCCAGACGAACATGATGATGCAGAGCTCCTGCGCCCAGCTGAAATTGAGGCGCAGCATCACGTCCTGCACACCGGGAATCGGCGTGGCGGCGAGGTAGCGATGCAGGACGGAGAAGAAGATGATGAGCGTCGCGCCGCCCATCAGGACGGCAATGAACCACTCCTCGAGGTGATCGAGCACCTTCATCCGCTGTCTCCCCCGCGAACCGATCCGCCCGCGATGCCTGAACTCTAGAGCTTGTCCGGGTCGAACCCGGTTTCCTTGTAGATCGCCTTGATCAGCTCCGCGCCGATTCGCGATTCCATCTTCTGGTGGACCGGGACCAGCGCCTTCTTGAAAGCCATTCGCTCTTCCTTGGTCGGCACGTAGACCTGCGTCTTGCCGGCCTTCTTCACCTTTTCGAGGTCGATGTCGTTCTGCTCCTTGGCGATCTTGTTGGCGTAGGCTGTCGCCTCCTTCATGGCCTGCTCGAGTGGTTCGCGCACGTCGGCCGGCAGGCCGTCCCAGAACTTCTTGTTGACGATCACCGCGTAACCAAGGTAGCCGTGCTCGGTGAGCGTCAGGTTCTTTTGCACCTCGTGCATCTTCTGCGTGTAGAGGTTGGAGATCGGATTCTCGGTGCCGTCGACGACGCCGGTCTGCAGCGCCTGGTAGACCTCGGAGAACGCCATCACCTGCGGCACGCCGCCGAGGGCCCGGATCTCCTCGTCGAGCACCTTCGACGACTGGATCCGCATCTTCAGACCCTTCATGTCGGCCGGGGTCCTGATCGGCCGGTTGGCCGAGAAGGACTTGAAGCCGTTGTCCCAGTAACCCAGCCCCTTGATTCCCTTGGCCTCGAGCTTGTCGAGCAATTGCTTGCCGATCGGTCCTTGGGTGATCTTGTGCAGGCCGGCGTAGTCGTCGAAGATGAACGGCAGGTCGAAGACCTCGAACTCCTTGACGCCGAGCGGCCCGAACTTGGCCAGCGACGGCGCCAGCATCTGCACCGCGCCCAGCTGCAGCGCCTCCATCTCTTCCTTGTCCTTGTAGAGCTGGCTGTTGGCGTAGACCTCGACCTTGACCTTGCCCTTGGTCAGCTCGGCGGCGCGCTTGGCGAAGAACTCCGAGGCCAGCCCTTTCGGCGTGTCGGTCGCGACGACGTGGCTGAACTTGATGACGATCGGCGCCTGCGCCAGAACCGGCGGCGCCGCCGCCAACAGTCCCGCCGCGGCAGCCGCAGCCACCGCATGGCGAACGGCAATGAACATGTTTGTTTTCACGATTTCTCCTTCAGGATCTTTGACACAAAAGCGCACGCAGCCGGGCCGCGGCGTCGAAAGCTTCATCTCCACCCGATCGACAACATCTTGCGGCGGATGAACGCGAGTTGCGTGGCGAGCGGCAGCTTCTTCGGACAGACGTCGTGGCAACCCAGCAGCGACATGCAGCCGAATACGCCATTGTCGTCGCCGACGAGCTCGTAGATGTCCTCGTCGCTGCGAGTGTCGCGCGGGTCGAGGCGAAAGCGCGCGATCTTGTTGCGGCCCACCGCACCGACGAAGTCTTCGCGCATCCGTGCCGTGCCGCAGCCGGCGACACAACAACCGCACTCGATGCAGCGGTCGAGCTCGTAGATCTTCTCGGCGAGCTCGGGTTCCATGCGCGTCTCGAGGCGGCGCAGGTCGATCGCCTCTTCCTGCTGGTGGACCCAGCTCTCGAGGCGTTCGCTCATGCCGCGCATCCACTTGCCGGTGTCGACCGAAAGGTCGCCGATGAGCTCGAAGACGGGCAGCGGCGCGAGCGTGAACTCGGTGGCGAGGTTTTTGGTCAGCGTCCGGCAGGCGAGCGCCGGTCGACCGTTGATCAGCATGGCGCAACTGCCGCAGATGCCGGCGCGGCAGACGAAGTCGAACTGCAGCGACGGATCGAGCTTCTCGCGGATCTCGCCGAGGGCGATGAAGAGCGTCATTCCCGCGGCATCGTCGATGCCGAGGAACGCTTCGCAGATCTCCTTGACCTCGCGCAGGTTCTTCTTGATGTGGGCGCGGCCGAGCTGGGTGATGTCGAGCCAGAGGTGCTCGCCGAAGCGCGAGCGCGGGCCCTTGCCTTTTCGGATGTGCGTCTCCATCCGCCGCGAGACGACGTCGCGCGACGCGAGCTCCTTCTTCTCGGGCTCGTAGTCGGGCATGAGCGTTGGCTGGTCGACGCCCCAGTCGCTGCCGCGGACGGTGTCCTCGAAGTGGCCGTCCTCGTTGTCGCCCCGCCCCTCTTCGGCACGCGACACGCGAGAGAACTTGACGCAGGTCAACGCTCCCCGGCATCGGCATCCGTACAAACCACAGGTCGGGACGGCGACTGCTGGCAACAAGCGGAGCGACCGTGGACAGCGATCTCGCCATGGTTTGTTCTGCGACAAAGCCGGCGCGGATTCCAGCCGCTACCGTGTCCTTTTCGCCGCAAGGCGCGACGCCGGAGATCGGCCAATGCAAAGCGCACTTCCCTCACCGAGCACGACGCCGCTGTCGCCCTGGTTCCCGCGCGGCGTCGCGCTACTCCACGACCCCGAGCTCAACAAGGGCACGGCCTTCAGCGATGCCGAACGCGACGTGCTCGGCCTGAGGGGCCTGCTGCCGCCGCACGTCTGCCATCAGGACGAGCAGGTCGCGCGCGTCCTCGGCAACTTGCACCGGCTCGAGAACCCGCTCGAGAAATACATCTTCATGGCCTCGCTGCACGACCGCAACGAGGCGCTGTTCTTTCGCATCGTCAAGGAGAACCCCGACGAGATGATGCCGATCATCTACACGCCGACGGTTGGCCTCGCGTGTCAGAAGTTCGGCCACATCTTCCAGCGGCCGCGCGGCATCTTCGTCACCGCCAAGGACCGCGGCCAGGTCAAGTCGCTGTTGCGCAACTGGCCGCATCGCGACGTCGCAATGATCGTCGTCACCGACGGCGAGCGCATCCTCGGCCTCGGCGACCTCGGCTCGAGCGGGATGGGCATCCCGGTCGGCAAGCTCGCCCTCTACACCGCCTGTGCCGGCGTCCAGCCGACGCAGTGCCTGCCGGTGATGCTCGACGTCGGCACCGGCAACCAGGCGCTGCGCGACGACCCGCTCTACCTCGGCCTGGCGCAACCGCGCCTCACCGGCGACGCCTACGACGAACTGGTCGACGAGTTCGTCACTGCGGCGCGCGAGATCTTTCCCGGCGTCGTCATCCAGTTCGAGGACTTCGCCAACCACAACGCCTTTCGCCTGCTGAAGAAGTACCGCGACCGCATCTGCACCTTCAACGACGACATCCAGGGCACGGCGGCGGTGGCGCTGGCCGGCGTCTACTCGGCGATGCGCGTCACCGGCGGCACGCTCGACCGTCAGCGCCTGCTTTTCCTCGGCGCCGGCGAGGCTGCAACAGGCATCGCCGACCTGGTGGTCGCGGCGATGGTCGCCGACGGCGCCGACCCGA
>JAYVVB010000375.1:0-3513 GCA_043787455.1 Rhizobacter sp. | reverse complement strand
CGCACCCGCCTTGTCGTGCGCTCGAGCAGCACCAAGCCGAGCTCCTTCTCCAGCTCGCGCACGAGCAGGCTGACGGCAGATTGCGTCAGGCTGAGCTGTGAGGCGGCTTCCGTGAAGCTGTGGCAATCGGCCACCGCAACGAAGCCACGCAGCTGCTTCAGGGTCACGTTCGATGGTGGAAGCATTAATGAGTCGTGCGAATGAACCAATGAGGATTAGTCGATTCAATTCTAGATTGAGGCGCTTAGGATCAGGGTGACGGAGTACCTGACCGATGTTGAGATTCGATGCGAACCTGCGCTGGCTGTTCACCGAAGTCCCGATGGCCGACCGGTATCGGGCTGCCGCCGAGGCAGGCTTTCGCGGCGTCGAGGTGGCCTTCCCGTACGACGTGCCCGCGCCCGAGATCGCCAAGCGATTGGCCGAGCACGACCTCACGCTCGTGCAGATCCTCACGCCCATGGACTGGGCGGGCGGCGAGCGCGGCCTGGGCGCCTTGCCGGATCGGGTAACAGACTTTCGCACCAGTGTGAGGATCGCGCTCGACTATGCCCTCGAGGTCGGCCGGCCCTTCATCCACCCGCTGGCCGGCAACGTCCCGACCGGCGCCGACCCCGCTCCCTACCTCGACACCTTTGTAGAAAACCTCGACTTCGCGGCAGGCCTTTGCGCCCAAGAGGGAATCACCGTCATCATCGAGCCCGTCTGCCGCGCGCGCTTTCCAGATTTTCTGTTCAAGCGATTGCAGGCCGGCGTCGACATCATCGAGCGCGTGGGCCGCGCCAACGTCAAGCTCTGCTTCGACACATTTCACGTTCAGATGGAAGAGGGCGCACTCACGGAACGACTCGCCCAGTACCTTCCTTGGATCGGACACATGCAGATCGGCAACTCGCCCGGGCGCAACGAGCCAGGTTTCGGCGAGATTCACTTTCCATACGTGTTCGAAGAGATCGAGCGGCTCGGCTGGAAGGGTTGGATCGGATGTGAATACGCGCCCAGCGGCCGCACACTGGACGGGCTCGACTGGGGTGCGCCATTCGGCATCCACCCGCCAGAAGGGCACCAGAAGGCGACGGAATCACCAACTGCGGGCGCCGACGGCAAGCGAGGCTGGACCTGAGTCAAGAGAGACATGCATGCTGAGCGCCAGCGATAACGAACTCCTCACCCGCAGCGGCCCCGAAACGCCCGCAGGCCGCTACTTGCGCCGCTTCTGGCTGCCGGTCGCGCTGTCGCGCGAAGTGCCCGAACCCGATTGCCCACCGATACGCCTTAAGGTGATGGGCGAAGACCTGCTGGCCTTTCGCGATTCGAAGGGGCGCGTCGGCGTGATCGAGCCCCGCTGCCCGCATCGCGGCGCCAACCTTTTCTTTGGTCGCAACGAAGACTGCGGCATCCGCTGCGTCTACCACGGCTGGAAGTTCGACGTCGATGGCAACTGCCTCGAGATGCCCAACGCGCCGCCCGACTCCAGCTACAAAGAGCGCGTGCGCATCGTCGCCTACCCGACTCGCGAGTTCGGCGAGATGGTCTGGGCCTACATGGGCCCGCAAGACCATGTGCCGGAGCTTCCGAAGCTCGAGGTCGGGCTGGAGCCAGCAAGCCACCGCTACGTCATCAAGAAGCTGCAGCAATGCAACTGGGCACAGTCGATGGAAGGCGCGCTCGACACGGCGCACTTCTCGTTCCTGCACATGCCCGCGCCGAAGGTGACCGCCAACGTGAACAAGGACGCGCCGGTCGACGAGGGGCGCCTGCGCTGGGTGCGCGAAGACCCGATGCCGCGCTTTTCCATCGTCGACCATGCGGTCGGCTTCGTTATCGGCGCCGCGCGCAAGGCCGACGGCGACGAACTCTACTGGCGCACCACGCAGTACCTGCTTCCGAGCCACAGCACCACGCCGTCGGCACTGCCAGGCGAGACCTACTTCGGCTACACCTGGGTGCCCATCGACGACCACTCATCCTGGATATATACCTATGCTTGGAACCCCGACCGTCCGCTTGGAGATGAGGAGCGGGCAAAGATGGGCTCGGGCCACGGAACGCTGGCCGCGGTCGACGAGAACTTCATCCCGATCCGCAGGCGCGAGAACGATTACCTGATCGACCGCAACGACCAGCAGAACGTGTCGTTCACCGGCGTGCGCGGCGTCGCCGAGCAGGACGCGATGATCCAGGACAGTCAAGGCTTCATCGTCGACCGCACGAGGGAGAACCTGACCGCCACCGACGCGGGAATCGTGCGCTTCCGCCAGGCCTTTCTCGGCGGAGTGAAGGCGCTCGAAGAAGGTCGGGAGCCGAGCGCGGCGCACGACGGCAAGTCGTACCACATGCGCTCGGGCAGCTGGATCGCCGACAAGCGCCATCCCTTCGAGGACGTGATGGTGCAACGCTTCGGCGACTCGCTTGGCCGGATCGCGCGTTGAGCGACAGGCGATACATCAGAAGAACGACGGAGTCGACGATGAAGGACACCACGAAGCGGTGCGGCCGCGTCCTGCGCCGCAGGTTCGGCGTGCTTGCATGCGCAGCAGCGGCGGGGGGCTTTCTGCCGGCCGCGCATGCCGATGAGAAGGTCATTCTCGGATTGGTGACGCAGCCGAACCTGACCTATGCGCCGCACTACATGGCCAAAGGCGCGGGTTATTTCAAGGAAGAAGGCCTGGATGTCGAGATCGTGCCTTTCGACGGCTCGAGCACGCTCGTTCCGCAACTTGCCGCCAAGCGCGTCACCATCGGTTGGGCGAGCCCCGACATCGTCATCCTTACGAGGCAGCCGGGAAAGGACCCGCTGCCTTTGCGATTTTTCTATAACGGCTCGCGCGTGCCGCCTTGGGAATTCGTGGTGCCGGCCGGGAGCGCGATCAAGACGCTTGCCGACCTGCGGGGCAAGAAGATCGGCGTCGGCTCGCTCAGCTTCGGCAACGTGCCGGTGACGAAGGCGCTCCTGCACGAGCTCGGCATGGAAGACGGCAAGGACTACGAGCTGGTGCCCGTTGGCGCCGGTGCCGCGGCCTTCCTGGCGTTGAACCGCGGAGCCATCGACTGCCTCAACTTGTTCGACGCCGCGCATGCCAATCTCGAGTCGACCGGCGTCAAGCTGCGCCGCTTGGCCCAGCCGGCGAAGTTCACCAACCTCACGGCGCACGGTTTCGTCACCCACGACGACACCGTCAAGAACCAGCCCAAGGTGCTGATCGGATTCGGTCGGGCCTTCGCCAAGGCGACCGTTGCTTGCGAGGCCGCGCCCAAGCCTTGCGTCGAGAACTTCTGGCGCATGTTCCCGAACCTCAAGCCGACCGAAGGCAGCGAAGACAAGAAGCTCGCCGATGCGATTGCCGTCCTGCGCTACGGCATGAAGAAGTACCTCGCGTTCGACGGGCCGCGCCGCTACGGCAGCTACACCGAGATCGGCTTACACAACGCCGTCGAGGCGCTCTACGCCGGTGGACAGATCGCGACCGACAAGGTCGAGCTGTCGACGCTCTACACGAACCAGTTCATCGA
>JAYVVB010000374.1:0-9214 GCA_043787455.1 Rhizobacter sp. | reverse complement strand
TCGGCTTCTTCTTCCGTGGCCGTCGTGGCGCCGCCGCCGGCGATGAGCAGCGTCGCCGCGTCGGGCGCCTGCTCGTAGACGGCGATGCCCATGTCGTTGAGCATCGAGACGATCGCCTCGAGGATCTCGTGGTCGACGAGCTTTTCGGGCAGGTGGTCGTTGATCTCCTGATGCGTCAGGAAGCCGCGCGTCTTGCCCATCTTGATGAGCGTCTTCAGCTCTTGGCGGCGCTTGGCGACCTCTTCTTCGGTGAGCTGGGTCTCGTCGAGGCCGAACTCGCGCATCAGCGCGCGTTCTTTCGCGCGCGAGACCTTCATGCGCAGCGGTTTGGCCTTGGCCGTGTCCTCGACCGCGACGGGCTCGCCTTCGAGCTCCGACTCGAGGTCGGACAGATCGACATCGGAAGCTTCGGGCTTGGCGAGCTTGTCGTCACTCTTGCCCTTCTTTGCCGCCGGGCCCTTGCCCTTGGCGATCGGTTCGGCCGCCTTGACGGCCGGCGCCGTCCGCTTCTTCGCCTCGACCGCGACAGGCTTGGTGGCTTTGGCGGCCGGGCTTGCGGCTTTCGACGGAGTGGGCTTCTTGGCGGTCATGCGGTTCCTCGGATGGTGATTGGCAGCACTTGCGGCGATCCAGAACATCGAACTGCGCACGTTCACGCGAAATTCAAGGTCGCTCGACCTGGGCAGCACGGCACTGCGCGACGAATCCGGACAATGGATTCAACGCCGGCGGGCCGGTGCGGGGTGACTGCGGTGCGAGCATGAAAGCTCCACCGATCGGTGTTGCAGTCCTTGCGGGAAAGGTGGCCTTGAAAATTGACCCTTTGTCGAAGGGTGGCCGGGGCCCGGAGGTGCTGCCGTCACGCCGCCGCGTTACGCTAAAGCCTTCGATTATACCGTGACGACACGAACTTTCACTCTCAGATCCTTCCCAGGACGCGCATCGCGTCGTTCCTCTCCGGGCTCCTGCGCAGCTGGTCGATCGAGCGCGGCAGGTCGTCGGCGAGCGGCTCGATCGCCGGATCCTCCGCGTCGACGAGGGAGAGCGCCGCACTCGCCCAAGGCTCGCAGGCGAGGCGCTCGCGCAGCGCCGCCCAAGGCTGGGGGCCGTGCTCGGCCGACTGGCGGTCGAGGAAGCGGAACAGCTCGCCGTGCCATCCCGGAAGGTCGCAGAGGAGGGCGTGGTCGGCGCCGCTCAAGTCGTCCCACCAGCGGCTTTCCAGCAGGAGCATCCAGACGATCCGGTCGGCGGGCTGGCGCATCACGGGCCGCGCCGGTCGAGGCCGCCGACCCGCGGACGAGGCCGGCGCGAACCGCTGCGTGGCGGCTGACCCGGACGTCTTCCATACCTGGGCAAGCTCGTCGATCGGCAGGGCCGCGCGCGACGCGATTTCGCCCAGGAGTTGGCGCTTGAGCATGCCGTCGGACAGGCCGGTCCAGAGCGGCCGGGCGTTCGCCAGGAAACGCGCCCGTCCTTCCGCGGTCGCCAGGTCGACCCCTTCGGCGGACAGGGCCAGGAGCTGGCGCGATAGCGGCGCGGCCTCGGCGATCGCCTGCTCGAACGCGGCGGCGCCGCGCTCGCGCACGAATGTGTCCGGATCGTGCTCGGGCGGCAGGAACAGGAACCGGAAGCTGCGCGTGTCGCTGGCGTGGGGCAGGCTCGCCTCGAGAGCGCGCCCGGCGGCGCGGCGTCCGGCGGCGTCGCCGTCGAAGCTGAAGATGACGGCCTCAGAAAATCGGACGAGCTTTTGGACGTGTTCGGCGGTGCAGGCAGTGCCCAAGGTCGCCACGGCGTTGCCGAACCCAGCCTGGGCCAGGGCGACGACGTCCATGTAGCCCTCGACGACGAGGGCGTAGCCGCGCTGCCGGATCGCCGTGCGAGCCTCGAACAGGCCGTACAGCTCGTGGCCCTTGCTGAACACCGGCGTCTCGGGCGAGTTGAGGTACTTGGGCTCGCCACGATCGATGATCCGGCCACCGAAGCCGATCACCGCGCCCTGCACGGACCGGATCGGAAACATGATCCGGTCGCGGAACCGGTCGTAGCGTTTCGTCGTCGTCGCCGCTTCTTCGACACCTTCTGTCGGCCCGTCGTCGGACCGGGCGATGACGAGGCCGCTTTCCTCGAGGAGCGGATCGTCGTAGCTGGGAAAGACGCTGGCCAGCCCGCGCCAGGAGTCGGCCGCGTAGCCGAGGCCGAAGCGGGCGGCGATCTCGCCGCTCAGCCCGCGGCCCTTCAGGTATGCGATCGCACGATCGCTGCCCTTCAGCTGATGGCGATAGCCATCGGCGGCGCGAGCCAGGACCTCGGTGAGCGTGAGCTGGCGCTGCTTGTGGCGCGCCGCTTCCTCGCGCGCTCCGGGACTGCTCTCTTCCTCGGGCACGGTCAGGCCCGCCTGCTGCGCGAGATCGCGAACGGCTTCGACGAAGCCCATGCCGTGCTGCTCCATCAGGAATCCGACGGCGTTGCCGTGGACGCCACAACCGAAGCAGTGATAGGTCTGACGCGACGGCGTGACCGTGAAGCTCGGTGACTTCTCGCCGTGGAAAGGGCACAGGCCCTTCCAGGTCGAGCCGGCCCGCTTGAGCTCGACCGAACGGCCGACGACCTCGACGATGTCGACGCGAGCGAGCAGGTCATGGACGAAGGCTGCGGGAATCACCACGCCAGTCTAAGGGCGCGACTTCGACCGCCGCCGGGCGAGCGGGGCCCGCCGCCGGTCGCTAGACCGCGAAGTCGGTGAGCTTTCGGCCGCCGGCGAGCGCGGCCTTCAGCCAGCGCGGCTGCAGACCGCGTCCGCTCCAGGATTCGCCGGTCGAGGTATCGCGATACTTGGCCGCGACCTTGGTTCCTCCGATCTTCGTTTTCTTCGCCGCCTTGGTGCCGCCGGTCTTGCCGCCGAGGTCGGCTACGGTCAAACCATATTCGGACATCAGGACTCGAACCTTTTCGATCGCCGCGCCGCGCTCGCGGGTCGTGGTCTGTTCGATCTGCCGCTCGATGGCCTCTTTCTGGGCCATCAATTCCTGAAGCGTCGCCACGTCGAATCCTTTGCAGAGTTTCGGCCCAAATCGCCGCTACCGATTCTATAAGAGATTCAGGTCGTGGGCGGGACATACCCCATGGGCTGCTCGGCCCCGGCACCGAAGAAGAAATTTTCCATCTGCCGGGCAAGATACTGGCGCGCGCGCTGATCCGCGAGATTGAGCCGATTCTCGTTGACCAGCATCGTCTGATGCTTGAGCCAAGCGCCCCAAGCTTCCTTGCTCACGGAAGCGTAGATCCGCTTGCCGAGCTCGCCGGGATAGGGCGCGAAGTCGAGGCCGGGCGCCTCGCGCTTCAGGTAGACGCATTGAACGTTTCTCGCCATTTCTCTGTCTCCATGACCGCCGCGAGAAGCGCGGCTCGAATTGCAATCCGAGTCTCAGGCGAGTTTCTTGACGAAGACCTGCGACCGCCGATCCCAGTTGTACTTGCGCTTTCTCGCCTCGGGCAGCCAGTCGTGATCGACCTGGACGAAACCGCGCTTGATGAACCAGTGCATCGTGCGGGTGGTCAGCACGAATATGCTTTCCAGGCCCATTGCCTTGGCCCGCTGCTCGACGCGTTTGAGAATCCGCTCGCCGTCACCCTGGCCCTGGACCTGCGGCGATACCGTGAACGCCGCCATTTCCCCGGTCCGGCTTTCCGGATACGGATAGAGGGCAGCGCAGCCGAATATCACGCCGTCGTGCTCGATGACCGTGTAGTCGCCGATATCGCGCTCGATCTCCATCCGGTCGCGCTTGACCAGCGTGCCGTCGCGCTCGAATGGCTCGATCAGATGGAGCACGCCGCCGATGTCGTCGGCGCTCGCCTGGCGCAGGCTCTCCAGCTTTTCGTCGACGACCATGGTGCCGATGCCGTCGTGCGTGAACACCTCCATGAGGAGCGAGCCGTCGATGGCGAAAGGCAGGATGTGCGAACGCTCGACCCCACCGCGGCAGGCGCGCACGCAGTGGCGCAGGTAGAAGGCGGCGTCGGTAGGCAGCAGTGGCGGCGGCAGCGCGGCGAGGATCTTTTCGGCGTCGGCCAGGGCGAGCTCGGTATCGATCGGCGAATCGGGATCGGCCGGGTCTTCGTGGATTCCGGCCACTTCGGTGACGAAGAGGAGCTTGTCGGCCTGGAGCGCGATCGCCGTGCTCGTCGCCACGTCCTCCATCGTCAGGTTGAAGGCCTCGCCGGTGGGCGAGAAGCCGAAGGGCGAGAGCAGCAGCATCGCGCCGATGTCGATCGCGCGCCGGATCGCGACCGCGTCGACCTTGCGCACGACGCCGCTGTGCATGAAGTCGACGCCGTCGACGACGCCGACCGGCTGGGCCGTGAGGAAGTTGCCCGAGACGACGCGCACGATCGCGTTGGCCATCGGCGTGTTCGGCAGGCCCTGCGAGAACGCGGCTTCGATCTCGAAGCGCAACTGGCCGGCGGCTTCCTGGGCGCTGTCGAGCGCGACCTCGTCGGTGATGCGCAGGCCGTGGCTGTAGCGTGCCGCGTGGCCCTTCGAGCGCAGCTGCTCGTCGACCTGCGGCCGAAAGCCGTGGACCAGGACGATCTTGATGCCCATCGCCTGCAGGATCGCAAGGTCCTGCGCGAACGAGGCGAGCTTGCCGGCCGCGATCAGCTCGCCGGCGATGGCGACGACGAAGGTCTTGCCGTGATAGGCGTGGATGTGCGGCGCGACCGTGCGAAACCACGGCACGAAGGTGTGCGGGAAGACGAGGTTCAATCGGTGACCGCTGCGAGGAAGGCGGTCGCGATTCTAGGTGCGGTCAGTGCGCTCCGCCGAGGTAGGCGGCCTTGACCGCTGGATCGTCGCGCAGCTTCTCGGCCGGACCGTGGACCGAGATCCGGCCGTTCTCGAGCACGTAGCCGTAGTCGGCGACGGCGAGTGCGGCGGCGGCGAACTGCTCGACCAGGAGCATCGTCACGCCTCTCTCCTTCAGCCGCGCGATGATCCGGAAGACCTCGGCGACGAGGATCGGCGCCAGCCCCATCGACGGCTCGTCGAGCAGGATGACGTCGGGATTGAGCATCGTCGCCCGCGCCATCGCCAGCATCTGCTGCTCGCCGCCGGAGAGCGTGCCTGCGAGCTGGGCGCGGCGCTCCTTCAGTCGCGGAAAGAGCTCCATCGCGCGCTCGAGGTCGCCTTCGACGTCACCGCGCGGACGGCTTCCCGAGAGACGCGGGAACGCACCCAGGCGCAGGTTGTCCGTGACCGTCATGGTGGCGAACACGCGGCGGCCCTCGGGCGAATGGGCGAGACCGCGCTTGGCGATCGAGTACGACTCCATGCCGTCGATGCGCTCGCCGTTGAGCGAGATCTCGCCGGACATCGGCGCGATCATTCCGGAGACCGCGCGCATCGTCGTCGTCTTGCCGGCGCCATTGGAGCCGATCAGAGTGACGACCTTGCCTTGCGGCACGTCGATCGAGATGCCGTGCAGTACCTGGACCTTGCCGTAGCCGGCGACGAGGTTGGAGACGTTCAGCATCGCGTCTTCGCTCAGGCCGCCTGCGGCTCGGCCGCGTCGCCGCCAAGGTAGGCCTCGATGACCTTCGGGTCGGCCTGCACCTCGGCCGGCGTGCCTTCGGCGATCTTCTGGCCGAAGTCGAGCACCGAGACGGTGTCGCACATGCTCATGACGACGTCCATGTGATGCTCGATCAGGATCACGGTGACGCCGTGCTCGCGGATCTTGCGGATGAAGACGATCAGCTCCTTGATATCGGGCGCGGTCAGGCCGGCGGCCGGCTCGTCGAGCAGCAGCAGCTCCGGATCCAGGGCGAGCGCACGGGCGATCTCGAGCAGGCGCTGCTTGCCGTAGGGAAGGTTCCTGGCTTCCTCGTCCGCGAACGCGCCCAGGCCGACGAACTCGAGCAGGCCGAGGGCGCGCGCCTCGGCGCTGGCGCGCTCGCGCCGATAGCGCGGCAGCGTGAGGGCGACGCCGAAGAGGCTGCTGCGGAAGGTGTGGTGCAGGCCGACGAGAACGTTCTGCAGGGCCGTCATCTCGCCGAAGAGCTGCACGTTCTGGAAGGTGCGGGCGATGCCGGAGAGCGCGATGTCGGACGAGGTGCGGCCGATGAGCGACCTACCGGCGAAGGCAACCGTGCCCGCCGTCGGCTGGTAGATGCCGGTGAGCACGTTCATCATCGTGCTCTTGCCCGAGCCGTTCGGGCCGATCAGGCCGTGGATGGCGCCGCGCTTGACGACGAGGTCGACGTCGTTGAGCGCCTTCAGGCCGCCGAACTGCATCAGTACCTTTCCGGCCTCGAGGATGTCGCCGGCAGCGCCGGAACTCGCGGTTGTGGAGACGGCGTCGGCCGGGGTCGCCATGGCTCCGCTGACGGGCGTGGCGGCGCGCTTTTGCAGGTTGAGCGCATTGCGCACGAAGCCGACGATGCCGTCCTGAAGGTAGTAGACGACGAAGAGCGTGATCACGCCAAAGATCGAGAGGCGCCAGTCGGTCATGCCTTGCAGCATGAACGAGACGACGGCCAGGGCGATGCTGCCGACGACCGGGATGGCCATCTGCTGCACCGTGCGCTTGCCGCGCCGGACCGCGACGACGGCGACGATGGCGACGATGACGGCGAGCGTGACCGAGACGTAGCGGAAGAGCTCGAGGTCGTCGAGCAGCTTGGGCAACAGGACGATGATCGTCGCGCCGAGCATCGCGCCGGTGCGGGTCTTGCGTCCGCCCATGATGACCGCGAGCAGGAACAGCACCGTCAGCTCGAAGTTGTAGGTGTTGGGCGAGATGTACTGCTCGGAGAACGAGTAAAGCGCGCCAGCCAGCCCGGCGAGGCCGGCACTGATCACGAAGGCGTAGACCTTGTAGCGGTAAACCGAGACGCCCATGCAGTCCGACGCGACCGGGCTGCCACGCAAGGCCTCGAAGGCGCGGCCGAGGTGCGAGCGCAGGACGTTGTGGACGAAGACGAGCGAGAGCACGAGGAGTGCGGCGACGAGCCAGAAGAACTGGCGCTCGTCGAGCTGCAGGCCGAGCAGCGTCGGCTTCGTGAGCTTGATGCCGAGCGGGCCCTCGGTGAGGAAGGTCATCTCGTTGATCAGGATCTGGATGATCGTTCCGAAGGCGAGCGTCACCATTGCCAGGTACGGGCCGGTGACGCGCAGCGCCGGCAGCGCGAGCACTGCGCCGAAGAAGGCGGTGATGCCGATCGCGCCGATCAGCGTGACGAGGAGCGGCGTGGCGAGCTTGGTGACCATCACGCCGGCCGTGTAGGCGCCGATGCCGAACAGGCCCGCATGGCCGAGCGACACCTGCCCTGTGTAGCCGACGACGATGTCGAGCCCGAAGAGCAGGATCGCGTAGATCATGATCGTCTCGAGCAGGTGGATGTAGTACGGGTTGTCGATCGCGACAGGGAACAGTGCGAGCGCCGCGACGCCCAGCAGCGCCGCGCCCGCGCGCAGGAAGCGGCGCGAGTTCATACCTTCTTGATCGCTGTCTTGCCGAACAGGCCGGCGGGCCGGATCGCGAGGACGATGAGGAGCAAGACGAGGCCGGGCACATCCTTGTAGCCGGTCGAGATGTAGAAGCCCGTTGTCGTCTCGGCGATGCCGAGGATGATGCCGCCGAGGATGATCCCCATCCCGCTCGTCAGGCCGCCGATGATCGCCACCGCGAAGGCCTTCAGGCCGAGCACCGCGCCCATGGTCGCGCCGGTGAGCGTCAGCGGCGCAATAAGCACGCCGGCGAACGCCGCGCTCATCGACGACAACGCGTAAGAGAAGGTGATGACGAGGCCGGTGTTGATGCCCATCAGCTTGGCGGCGTCACGATCGTTGAAGGTGGCGACGACCGCCTTGCCGTAGATCGAGCGCCGATTGAAGACTTCGACCGCCAGCATCATCACGACGGCGCCGACGACGACCAGGATCTCCATCGGCAGCACGTTGGCGCCGAGGAACTTGATCGGCGACTCGGGCAGCGGCGACGGGAACTTGAGGTCGTCGCGGCCCCACACGTTCTCGGCGACGTTCTTGAAGATGATGCCAAGCGCGATCGTAGACATGATCCAGCCGAACTCAGACTTGATCTTCAGCGCCGGTCGCACGCCGATGCGCTCGACGAACGCGCCCTGCACCGCGCCGAAGACGCACACCAGCGGGATCATCAGCCAGTAGTTGACGCCCAGGCCGACCAGCGTGAGTCCGACCAGCGCGCCCAGCATGAGCGCGTCGCCCTGGCCGAAGTTGAGGGTGTCCGAGGTTTGGAAGGTGAGCTGGTAGCCGAAGGCGATGACCGCGTAGATCATGCCGAGGGCGATGCCGCTGAAGACGAGTTGGGTGAAGATTTCCATGGTTGGCCGGCACGCACGTTTTCGAAAAAGCGCCGCCGCGGGGCAAGCCCGGGGCGGCACTTCGAAGGAGCGAGCTTACTTCTTCGTTTGGACCAGCGCGCCCTTGGCGTTGACGTCCTTGACGCGCACTTCCGACGCCTTCTTCTGGTCGTCGGGGTAGGCGTAGACGACGCGCTGGCCCTTGACCTCGCCGAACACCGGGATGTTGGCGGTGATCGCGTCGTGGTCGCCCTTCGAGAAGGGCTTGTTGTAGGTCGTGACGACGCCGTCGATCGGCGTCTTCAGGTCCTCGAGGGCGGCCTTGATCTTCGGTCCGTCGGTCGAGCCAGCCTGCTTGATGGCCGCGGCGAGGAGATAGACCGAATCGTATCCCTGCGCCGCAGAGACCGGCGAGTCGATGCGGCTGTTCTTCGGGTTGAAGGTCTTGAGATAGCTGACGATGAAGGACTGGCGCTTGGGCGTCGTCGGCTCCTGGATGAAGGTCTGCGGCATGCGCGCGCCTTCGCCGCCGGGGCCGGCGTTGTCGATGTAGTTGGCCATGGACAAGGTCCACGAGCCGATCATCGGCACCTTCCAGCCGAGCTTGGTCATGCCGTTGGCGATCTGCGCGAGCTCCGGGCCGATGCCGTAGGTGAGGACGACGTCGGCGCCGGCCTCCTTGGCCTTCAGCAGCTGCGCCGTCATGTCGACGTCCTTGATGTTGAACTTCTCGGTCGCGACCGCCTTCACGCCCTTCAGCGCCAGCGCCTTCTCGAGGTCTTCGCGGCCGAGCTGGCCGTAGTTGGTCGAGTCGGCCAGGATCGCGACCTTTTTAAAGCCGCGGCGAACGACCGCCTCTTCGACCACCATC
>JAYVVB010000373.1:0-9048 GCA_043787455.1 Rhizobacter sp. | reverse complement strand
GAAGCTCACGCCTTGCGCGTCGAAGCGCCCTTGCACGCCGGTCTCGCTCTGGTCGAGCGTCGCCACCAGCACCGAGACGTCATAGAGCTGCGGCAGCTTCTTGTAGGCGCGCATGCAGACGACGGCACGCAGCGCCAGGCCGTCGCGGTCGATGAAGTCCTCGTTGCAGCGCGGCTTGGTCTGGTGCTGCGCGCCGAGACGGACGAAGGCCTCGTTGCGAAAGCTCTGCGAGTAGCGCGCCGCGAAGCGCAGCGGCCCGAGCTTGGAGCCGTCGTAGCTCTCGTGGCGCAGCGAGATCGTGCCGGTGGTGAAGTCGCCGACGAAGATGCGCGTGTCCATGACGCAGTCCGAGCGCTCGAAGTCGAGCCCCCCGGTGCGCGAGACCTCGCTCGAGCCCCAGCAGCGCATGAAGACGTCGGGCGGCACCGGCACGTGGTAGCGCGGATGGGTGTCCGCCTTCCAGCCCTGCTGGATGAATCGCTCGGTGAGCGCCGCCTGGTGCTTTTGCAGCTGCTCGTCGACGATCGCATAGGCCGGACCGACCAGCGGCGCCGCGTCCTTGCCGCGCCCCAGCAGCGCGATCGCGAACTCGGCCGGCACGAGAAAGCTCACCTGCTCGCCGTCGACGCGGCGCGCGACATTGACGCCGACGACGTGGCCTTCCTCGTCGAGCGCCGGGCCGCCGCTCATGCCGGCCGAAAGCGCGCCGCCGAAGAAGATCTGCGGATAGAAGCTGCGCTTGACCAGGCCGTTGTACGTGCCCTGCGTGATCGTGAAGCCGACGTCGAGCGGATTGCCGAGCGAGTAGATGCGCTCGCCTTGCGCGAGCGGCGTCGCGAGCTCGCGAAACGGCAGCGCGTCGAAGGTCTTGCCCGCCGCGTCGCCGGCGCGCAGCAGGGCGCGGTCGTGGAGCACGTCGAGCTGCAGGATCTGCACCGGCGCTTCGCGGCCGTCGGCGGTGACGTAGACGAGGTCGTGCCGGTCGGGCTTCAGCGCCGCTTCGCTGACGACGTGGAAGTTGGTGAGGATGTGGCCTTGCGCGCTGACGAAGAAGCCCGAGCCGACCGAGGTCTGGCTGGCGCGGCCCTTCAGCACGGTGCGGATCTGGACCAGCTGTGAGCGCGCCTGCTCGTAGATCTTGCGTGCCGAGAGCGACACCGGCGCAGGCGCTGCCGGAGCGGGTGTCTCGGCCGGCGGTGGTGCGGGCGCGGTAGGCAGCGGCGCGGCGACGGTAGAGGATGCGGCCGCCGCGAGAAGGGCCCCGAGCAACAGGGCGAAGGGCCGGCGGCAGTGCATCGTTGCGGATTCTACGAGGGCGCTGCCGACGACGAAGGGTCGGTCCGCGCCGCGACCGGGGTTGATCGGGATGCGTGCCCGAGAGGCCATTCGCTACAGTCGCGCCCTGATCACGATGGAGACGCGCCATGCGACGCCGCACCCTGTTGAGCGCCAGTGCCGCGGCACTCGCCCTGCCGATGGTCGCTCGCGGCCAGGCCCTCGAGAAGCCCAAGCTCACGATCGCCGTCGGCGGCAAGAACCTGCTCTATTACCTGCCGCTCACGATCGCCGAGACCCAGGGCTACTTCAAGGCCGAGGGCCTCGAGGTCACGGTCGCCGACTTCGCCGGCGGCTCGCGCGCACTGCAGGCGCTCATCGGCGGCAGCGCCGACGTGGCCTCCGGCGCGTTCGAGCACACGATCAACATGCAGGTGAAGGGGCAGCGCCTGCGCGCCTTCGTGCTGCAAGGGCGCGCGCCGCAGATCGTCCTCGGCGTCAACCCGAAGACGATGCCGAACTACAAGTCGATCGCCGATCTGAAGGGCAAGAGAATCGGCGTCACGGCGCCGGGCTCTTCGACCAATGTGCTCGCCAACTTCGTCCTCGCCAAGGCCGGGCTGAGGCCGAGCGACGTGTCGATCATCGGCGTCGGTGCCGGTAGTGGCGCGGTCGCGGCGATGCGCTCGGGCCAGGTCGACGCGATGTCGAACCTCGACCCGGTGATCTCGCTGCTCTCGCGCTCGGGCGACCTGAAGATCGTCACCGACACGCGCGTCGTCGCCGAGGCCGACCGCATCTTCGGCGGGCCGATGCCGGCTGGCTGCCTCTACACCCTGCAGAGCTTTCTCGACAAGAACCCGGCGACGGCCCAGGCCCTCGCCAACGCGATGGTCCGCGCCGACCACTGGATCCAGAACGCCGGCGCGCGCGAGATCATCAACGCCGTGCCCGAGAACTATCTGCTCGACGACCGCGCCGTCTACGTCGATGCCTTTCTCGCGGCCAAGGGTGCACTGTCGCCCGACGGCATGTTCCCCGAGGCCGGCGCCGAGACCGCGCGCCGCGCGCTGGCGAGCATCGACCCGGAAGTCGCGAGCGCGAAGATCGACCTCGCGGCGATATGGTCGAACGACTACGCTAAGCGCGCCAACGCCAAGTACCCGAAGGGCTGAGGCTTCATCGCGGCCATGTCGGCCGCCGTCCACGAAGAGGGCTTTCTCCGCTCCATCGCATCGAGGCGCTCACCGACGGCATCTTCGCCGTCGCGATCTCGCCAGCACGCTCGCCGCGCTCATTCCGAAGGCGATCTCGTGGGTGCTAAGCTTCTTCGTGCTGGCGCTGCTCGGGCAGCGCCGTGTCCACGGCCATCCCGGGCTCGGACCGATACCGATGCCGACGCCGAGATATCGCGGCGCCCGGCTGCGCATCGTCGGCGTCATCCTGATCAGCATCCTCGCCGTCGTCATCGGCGCCTTTTTCTCGTTCCCGGCGGTGGGGAACATGGCCTTCATGCTCATGGCTGTGATCAGCCCGATGTCGCGCGCGTTCGCCGTGATCGCGGCGCGCCGGGCGCGCCGTCGATGATGCCGAGTTGCCAGACCTCAGCGTGACGAAACGAGCGCGCACCGCTCCTGGCGCGCGCGCTGGGCATCGACCATCGCGACGGCTTCGTCGACGGTGATCTGATAGATCGGCTGCGTCAGGTGGACGTATCCGATCAACGCCGGCATGCCGGCACCTGCGTGCTCGGTGACGCGCCTCTCGGTCAGCGTCATCCTCGTGGAGCAGCCGCCTGCGACGGTGGCCGTCGACGGCGCGGAATGACTGGCGAGCGGCGCTGCCAGCGCCGTGCAAGCGGTGATCAGGAAGACAAGACGAACTGGGCTCATGGTGCAACTCCTCGCGGCCGGACTGGACGCAGGTCCAAGGTAGGCCTGCGTCATCCTCGAGTCATCCACAAGACGACGGGTGCCGAACCGACTGGTGCGAACGCGTCCCCAAGGCGATGGATGCGTCGTCGCGAACCGCTCGAAGACGAGCGCACGTCTACACTCGGCGCGCTGTTTCTCTCGTCCTCGACATCGATGCCGATCGCGCCTGCACCTGCTTCGTCCTCGCCGGCGCTTGCGCTGACCGGCGTGACCTGCACGTTCGCCGACAAGGCCGATCGCAGCCGGCGCTACACGGCGGTGAGCGACGTGACACTCGCCGTCGCCGACGGCGAGTTCGTCTCGGTCGTCGGCCCGACCGGCTGCGGCAAGAGCACCTTGCTCAACGTCGCGGCGGGCCTGCTGTCGCCGAGCGCCGGGACGGTGGAGGTGTTCGGCCAGCCGCTCACCGGCATCAACGCCCGTGCCGGCTACATGTTCCAGTCCGAGAGCCTGATGCCTTGGCGGACGGCATTGCAGAACGTCGCCGCGGGGCTCGAGTTCCGCGGTGCGGCCGACGCGAACGCCGCGGCGCACGAGTGGCTCAAGCGCGTCGGCCTCGGCGCCTTCGGCGATCGCTATCCGCACCAGCTCTCGGGCGGCATGCGAAAGCGCGTCAGCCTGGCGCAGACGCTCGTTCTCGACCCCGACGTCATCCTCATGGACGAGCCCTTCTCCGCGCTCGACGTGCAGACGCGCCAGCTGATGGAGAACGAGGTGCTCGGCCTCTGGCAGGCCAAGCGCAAGGCCGTCCTCTTCATCACCCACGACCTCGACGAGGCGATCGCTATGAGCGATCGGGTCGTCTGTCTCTCGGCCGGGCCGGCCTCGCATCCGATCGGCGAGTTCGCGATCGACCTGGCGCGGCCGCGCGACGTCGCCGAGGTGCGGGCGACGCCGCGCTTCGTCGAGCTGCACCAGGCGATCTGGACGGTGCTGCGTGACGAGGTGCTGAAGGGCTACCGCCAGCAGCTCGCGGCATGAACTTCCACCTGCGATGAAATATCTGCGCCTCTGGCAGACCGGCTTGCTCGTCGCCGTCTTCGTCGCGTGGCACCTGCTGACGGCGCCGGGCCTGCTGCCCAACTTCATGTTCGAGAACGACCGCCAGGCGGCGTTCTTCTTCGGCGAGCCGCTCAAGGTCTTTGGTCGGATCTGGACCTGGTTCGTCGTCAACGCCGACATCTACCAGCACCTCTGGGTGACGCTGGTCGAGACCGTGCTCGCATTCGCGCTCGGCACCGTCCTCGGCCTCGGCTTCGGCCTCTGGCTCGCGCTCAGCCCGCTCGCCGGCGCGATCGCCGATCCGTACATCAAGGCCCTCAACAGCATGCCGCGCGTGATCCTGGCGCCGATCTTCGCCGTCTGGTTCGGCCTCGGCATCGCCAGCAAGGTCGCGCTCGGCATCACGCTCGTCTTCTTCATCGTCTTCTTCAACGTCTACCAGGGCGTGAAGGAAGTGAGCCCGATCGTCCTTGCCAACGCGCGCATGCTCGGCGCGTCGCAGCGCCAGCTGCTGCGCCACGTCTACTTGCCGAGCGCGACGAGCTGGGTCTTCAGCTCGCTGCACACGAGCGTCGGCCTGGCGTTCGTCGGCGCTGTCGTCGGCGAGTACCTCGGCTCGTCGCGCGGCGTCGGCTACCTGATCCTGCAGGCCGAGGGCGCGTTCGACATCAACACCGTGATGGCGGGCATCCTCGTTCTCACCGTGTTCGCGCTCGTCCTCGACGGCGCGGTCGGGCGGATCGAAAAGCGCCTGATGCGCTGGCAACCGGCGGCGGGGGAGACCGAGAAGCTCTGACGCGCGCCGACTACTTCGACGTCGGCATCGTGAAGTCGGCGCCCTTGGGCGTCGACGCCGGCCAGCGCTGCATCACCGACTTCTGACGCGTGTAGAAGCGCACGCCCTCCTCGCCGTAAGCGTGGGTGTCGCCGAACATGCTCGACTTCCAGCCGCCGAAGCCGTGCCAGGCCATCGGCACCGGGATCGGCACGTTGATGCCGACCATGCCGATCTCGACCCGGCGCGCGAACTCGCGCGCGACGTTGCCGTCGCTCGTGAAGCAGGCGACGCCGTTGCCGAACTCGTGGTCGTTGACGAGCTTGAGCGCGGCCTCGAAGTCGGGCACGCGCACGCACGAGAGCACCGGGCCGAAGATCTCTTCCCGGTAGATCTTCATCTCGGGCGTGACGTGGTCGAAGAGCGTGCCGCCGGTGAAGAAGCCCTGCTCGTGGCCGGGCACCGCGAGGCCGCGGCCGTCGGCCGCGAGCGTCGCTCCCGACGCCACGCCCGAGGCGATGTACGACTCGACGCGCGTCTTTGCCTCGGCCGTGACGAGCGGACCCATCTCGGCGTCGCTCTCCATGCCGTTCCTGACGACGAGCTTCGCGGCGCGATCGGCGAGGAGCGGCACGATCCGGTCGGCGACGTCGCCGACGAGCACCGCGACCGAGATCGCCATGCAGCGCTCGCCGGCCGAGCCGTAGGCTGCGCCGATGAGCGCGTCGACCGCCTGCTCGAGATTCGCGTCGGGCATCACGACCATGTGGTTCTTGGCGCCGCCGAGCGCCTGCACGCGCTTGCCGTGCTTTGCGCCGGTCTCGTAGATGTAGCGCGCGATTGGCGTCGAGCCGACGAAGCTGAGCGCCTTCACGTCGGGGTTGACGAGGAGCGCGTCGACCGCGACCTTGTCGCCCTGGACGACGCTGAAGATGCCCTTCGGCAGGCCCGCTTCCTCGAACAGCTCGGCCATGAAGATCGAGGGCGACGGGTCGCGCTCGCTCGGCTTGAGCACGAAGGCGTTGCCGCAGGCGATGGCGACGGGATACATCCACATCGGCACCATGCACGGGAAGTTGAACGGCGTCACGCCGGCGACGACGCCGAGCGGCTGGCGCATCGTCCAGTTGTCGATGCCGGTCGAGACCTGTTCGGTGAAGTCGCCCTTCAGCAGCTGCGGAATGCCGCAGGCGAACTCGACGATGTCGATGCCGCGCGAGACTTCGCCCTGGGCGTCGCTGAAGACCTTGCCATGCTCGGACGTGATCATCGCGGCGAGCTCGTCGCGGTGCCGATTCAGGAGCGCGAGGAACGCGTTCAGGACTCGCGCCCGGCGCAGCGGCGGCGTGTCGGCCCAGGCCGGCTGCGCGGCCTTCGCGGCGGCGACGGCAGAGTCGACCTCGGCCGCGGTGGCGAGCACGACCCGGCGCGCGACGGCGCCCGTCGCCGGGTTGTAGACGGCCTGGGTGCGACCGCTCGTGCCGGCCAAGCGTCGCCCGCCGATGTAGTGGCCGATGTCGGCCGTGCTCGTGAAGTTCTCGTTGGCGCCCATGATGCGGGTCTCCTGGTGTTTGGGTGAATTCAGCCGCGGCGGTCGGTCGACGGGCGCGCTGGCGACGTCGCGTCGGCCGCGGCGGGCGACGGCAGCATCGCCTGCAACGTCATCGAGGGCGTGACCCACAGTATCGATCCCGACGCGCCCGACATCATCACGGCGAGCTTGGTGACGATCGCGCGGACCGCGGCGACATCGCTTGCGCGCCAGCGACGGGTGTGCGCCGTCTCCTCGCAGCAGATCATGCCGTAGGCTCGGCCGTTAAGCAGGAACGCCGCGTCGAGAATCGACAGTACATGGTTCGGGTCGAGGTAGCTCTCGCGCATCGGCCGCAATGCCGGGTCATTCAACGCGTCCTCGCTGATATACGTGCCTCGTTCGATGAGAGCGTTGAAGTAGTCGCGGTATTCGCTCTGCGGCAGGCGTCGCTCGGTGGTGTCGAGCACGCCTCCGGCGTTCTTCGACGCGAAACAGAGCAGGCTCAGATCGTCGCCTTCGCCGTCGAATTTCCATAGGCTCACGCGCGCGCACTGCACCCGGTCGAGGACGACGTCGATCACCGCCGAGCGCGTGTCGTCGCGGCTCGTCCGCCCGGTGTAGAACTCTCCCAGGATCTCCTGCAGGCGCTGCGAATCGCGGACCTGTGGCGTCATGGCCAGAGTATCCGCCAACGCCTCGCCGGTGGCCGCTATCCTCGGCGTGTGCCGCAGGACAACGCCAGGGAATCGGAGCGCGAGATCGACGAGTTGCAGGCGCTGCTCGACGCCGTGCCACCGCCGCTCGATCCGCTCGATGCGTCGTCGCTCGACGGGTTTCTCTGCGGCATGATCGTCCAGCCGCACCGCGTCGCGCGCGAACGCTGGCTCCCCTTCGTCACCGATACCGATGGCCGGCCGTTGCCGGCGGGCTTCGACGCGGGTCGACTGCACTCGCTCGTCGCGCGCCGCGAGAGCGAGTTGCGGCGGGCGATAGAGCGACGCGAGTGGTTCGACCCGCGGGTGTTCGAGCTCGATGACGACGACGACGGTGCGGGGGCAGCGGCGACCGAGGGCTTGGGCAGCGACGTCGACGCGGTCTATCCCTGGGTCGCCGGCTTCGCCGCTGCGATGGAGAGCTTCTCGGAGCTGCTCGCCACAGGCGACGACGTCGCGCTGATCGAGCCGCTCGCGCTCATCTATCGCCACCTCGACGCCGACGACCTCGAGGACGCCGACGCGCTCCTCGCCGAGATCGAATCGCTCGAGCCGCCGGCCGATCTCGCCGAGGCGGTCGAGGGGCTGGTGCGCGCGACATTGCTGCTCGCCGACGTCGCTCGGGACCGGTTGCGGCGCTGACGCGAGCCGCGCCTCAGATCGTCAGCGGATCGACGTCGATCGCCCAGCGCAGGATGCGCGGTCGGGCCCCGTCGCCGCGCTCGGCGTGGAGCGCGTCGAGGCGCGGCAGCCACGCGTGCAGCATCGCTTGCAGCCGCGGCCGCGACGCCGACTCGACCAGCATCTGCATCCGCTCGATGTCGGCGACGCGGGCGACGTCGAGCGGCACCGGCGCGTAGATCATCACGTCGGCAGCGGCGTCGTCGAGGGCGCGCGCGGCATCGCCCGCGGCGGCGAGAAAGGCGCGTGCCGCTTCCGTGGTGCGTGCTTCGGCGCGCAGCACGGCGAGATGCGAGTAGGGCGGCAGGCCGGCGCTCTCGCGCTCCTTCAGCTGGCTCGCCGCGAACGCCGCGTAGTCGTGGCGGCCGAGTGCCAGATAGAGCGGATGCTGCGGATGCCAGGTCTGCACCCACATCTCGCTCGGGTGCGCGCTCGCCGCGTCGCGACCGGCGCGTCCTGCAGCCTGCATCAGCAAGGCGAAGAGGCGCTCGGGCGCGCGGAAGTCGCTGCTGAAGAGCGAGGCGTCGGGGTTGATCGCGGCGACCAGACCGATGCGGCGAAAGTCGTGGCCCTTGGCGACCATCTGCGTGCCGACGAGGATGTCGACATCGCCGGCGTGGACGGCACCGAGCTGGGCCTCGAGCGCGCCCTTGGCGCGCGTCGTGTCGGCGTCGATGCGCGCGATCCGCGCCTCGGGCAGCAGGGCCGCGAGCTGTTCTTCCAGTCGCTCGGTGCCGCGGCCCACCGGCGCGATGTCGGGATTGCCGCAGTCGGGGCAGGCGCGCGGCACCGGCTCGGTGAAAGCGCAGTGATGGCAGCGCAGCGTCCGGTCGTGCTTGTGGAAGACGCGCCAGGCGCTGCAATGCGGGCAGCCGCTCATCCAGCCGCATTCACCGCACTGGAGCACCGGCGCATAGCCGCGCCGGTTCAGGAAGACGAGGCTCTGCTCGCCGCGCGCGACCCGCTCGCGCAAGGCGTCGACCACTTGCGGCGCGAGGCCCGCCGGCATCCCGCGGGTCGTGCCGGCGGCCAGGCCGATCGTGACCTTGGCGAGCTTTCCCATGTCGACCAGTCGCACTGTCGGCCACGCGGCCGCGCCGACGCGCTCGGGCAGCGCCAGGCGCCGGTAGTGGC
>JAYVVB010000372.1:0-5386 GCA_043787455.1 Rhizobacter sp. | reverse complement strand
TCCGCTTTTCGCATCATTGATCGGGCCCCTCCAGGTTGGACACGCTTGCCGACGCTCCACACTCCGCCCTCTCCGGCGTGGCGAGGGTACTGGTTCACGCCGGCAAGCTGAATCCGAAGGCGGCTGAGGAGCTGGTCCGGGCCTCGCGAGAAAAGCGCACGAGCTTCGTCGCTTCGGTCATCGGTGCGGGCTCGGTCTCGTCGGCCGACCTCGCCCACACGCTCTCTGCCGCGCTCGCGTTGCCGTTGCTCGACCTGAGCGCGATCGACGTAACCAAGCTGCCGAAGAACGTCATCGAGGCCAAGCTCGCGTCGCAATATCAGGTCGTCGTCCTCGGCAAGCGGGGCAACCGGCTCTTTATCGGCGGCGCCGATCCCACTGACCAAGAGGCCGCCGAGCGCATCAAGTTCGCCACCCAGCTCTCGCCCGAGTGGGTCATCGTCGAGCATGACAAGCTCGCCAAGCTGCTCGAGAGCACTGGAGCCAGCGCCAACGAGACGATGGAGTCGCTTTCCTCGGGCGACTTCGAGTTCGACGTCACCGACGATGTCACCGCACCGCAAGAGTCGTCCGAAGCGACGAGCGATGTCGAGGACGCGCCGGTCGTCCGCTTCCTGCAGAAAATGCTGATCGACGCGATCAACCTGCGCGCGTCCGACCTGCATTTCGAGCCCTACGAATACCACTATCGCGTGCGCTTCCGGGTCGACGGCGAGTTGCGCGAGATCACTCAGCCGCCGCTCGCCATCAAGGACAAGCTCTCCGCGCGCATCAAGGTCATTTCCCGGCTCGACATCGCCGAGAAGCGCGTGCCGCAAGACGGGCGCATGAAGCTGAAGTTCGGCAACAAGGCGATCGACTTCCGGGTCAGCACTCTGCCGACGCTCTTCGGCGAGAAGATCGTGATCCGGATCCTCGATCCGTCGAGCGCCAAGGTCGGCATCGAGGCGCTCGGCTACGAGAAGATCGAGAAGGAGCGCCTGCTCAAGGCGATCGCCCGGCCCTACGGCATGGTGCTCGTCACGGGCCCCACCGGCAGCGGCAAGACGGTGTCGCTCTACACCTGCCTCAACATCCTGAATCAGCCCGGCGTCAACATCGCCACGGTCGAGGACCCGGCGGAAATCAACCTGCCCGGCGTCAACCAGGTCAACGTCAACGACAAGGCGGGCCTCAACTTCGCAGTCGCGCTGAAGTCGTTCCTGCGCCAGGACCCCGACATCATCATGGTCGGCGAGATCCGAGACCTGGAAACGGCCGACATCGCCCTGAAGGCGGCGCAGACCGGCCACATGGTGATGTCGACGCTGCATACCAACGACGCGCCGACGACCCTGACGCGGCTCTCCAACATGGGCGTCGCCGCGTTCAACATCGCCGCTAGCGTGTTGCTGATCACGGCGCAGCGGCTGGCGAGAAAGCTGTGCGAGAACTGCAAGACGCCGGCCGACTATCCTCGCGAGGCGATGCTCAAGGCGGGATTCAAGCCCGAGGATCTCGACGGCAACTGGAAGCCTTTTCGCGCCGTCGGCTGTTCGATGTGCAACAACGGTTACAAGGGACGCGTCGGCATTTACCAGGTCATGCCCATCACCGAAGAAATCCAGAAGATCATCCTCGGCTCGGGCAGCGCGATGGACATCGCCGAGCAGGCCCAGCGCGAGGGCGTGCGCGACTTGCGCCAGTCGGGCCTGTTGAAGGTCCGCTCCGGAACGACGACGCTTGAAGAACTGATCTCGGTCACGAACGAGTAGAAATCGAGAAGCGAAAGGCGAGGTTAGCTCCTCGAAGACGTATGGCAACGGCACTGGCTGCGAAGGCGCGAATCAAGGACATCGTCTTCGAGTGGGAAGGCAAGGACAAGAACGGCAAGCCCGTTCGCGGCGAGATGCGTGCCGGCGGCGAAGCCATGGTGAGCGCGAGCCTGCGCCGCCAGGGCGTGATGGTCAACAAGGTGAAGAAGCGCCGCATGAGCGGCGGCAAGGCGATCAAGCAGAAGGACATCGCCGTTTTCACCCGTCAGCTCTCGACCATGATGCGTGCCGGCGTGCCGCTGATCCAGTCGTTCGACATCGTCGCCCGCGGCAGCACGAACCCGAGGCTGACCCGGCTCCTCACCGACATCCGCTCCGACGTCGAGACCGGCACGAGCCTGTCGGCGGCTTTCCGCAAGCACCCGCTCTACTTCGACGGCCTGTACTGCAACCTCGTCGAGGCGGGCGAGCAGGGCGGTATCCTGGAAACGCTGCTCGATCGCCTCGCCATCTATCAAGAAAAGACGATGGCGATCAAGAACAAGATCAAGTCGGCGCTGATCTATCCGGTCGCCGTGCTGGTCGTCGCGTTCGTCGTGCTGACGGTCATCATGATCTTCGTGATCCCGGCTTTCGAGGACGTCTTCAAGTCCTTCGGTGCGGACCTGCCGGCACCGACCATGGTCGTCATCGCCATGTCGAAGTTCTTCACGTCGTACTGGTACCTGATCTTCGGCTTCATCGGCGGCGGCATCTACTTTTTCATGCAGTCGTGGCGGCGCTCGGTGAAGATGCAGCGCTACATGGACCGGATCCTCCTGCGTGTCCCGGTCTTCGGCGAGCTGGTCAACAAGTCGTCGGTCGCGCGCTGGACGCGCACCCTCTCGACGATGTTCGCTGCCGGCGTTCCGCTCGTGGAAGCGCTCGACTCGGTCGGCGGCGCTTCGGGCAATGCCGTCTTCGCGGAAGCGACCGAGAAGATCCAGAAGGACGTCTCCACCGGCTCGGCGCTCACGACCTCGATGCAGGCGACCGGCGTCTTCCCGGTGATGGTGCTGCAGATGTGCGCCATCGGCGAGGAGTCGGGCTCGCTCGACGCGATGCTCGCCAAGGCCGCCGAGTTCTACGAAGACGAGGTCGACGAGGCCGTCAAGGGCCTGTCGAGCCTGATGGAGCCGTTCATCATCGTCATCCTCGGCACGCTCATCGGCGGCATCGTCGTCTCGATGTACCTGCCGATCTTCAAGCTGGGCCAGGTGGTCTGAGGCCGGGCGATGCCCGTCCAGGAGCTGGTCCTCTCGCCCTTCGTCCTCGCCCTCTTCGGGCTGTGCGTCGGCAGTTTTCTGAATGTCGTCATCCATCGCCTGCCGCTGATCCTGGAGCGCGGCTGGAAGATGGAGAGCGCCGACCTGCTCGGCGTCACCCACGACGAGACACCGGCCATCACCTTGTCGACGCCGCGCTCGCGCTGCCCGTCGTGCGGTCACGCGATCAGCTGGTACGAGAACATCCCGGTCGCGAGCTGGCTCTGGCTGCGCGCGCGCTGCTCGGCGTGCCGGTCGCCGATCTCGGCGCGCTATCCGTTCATCGAGCTCGCCACGGCCGCGCTCTTCGGTCTCGTCGGCTGGCACTTCGGCGCCGAGCCGGTCGCGCTCGTGTGGTGCGCCTTCTGCGCGATGCTCGTGGCGCTCGCCGGTATCGACTGGGACACGACCCTCTTGCCCGACAACATCACCTTGCCGCTGCTCTGGGCCGGGATCGTCGTCGCCGCGCTCGACTGGACGATTCCCCTCGCCGACGCCGTCTGGGGCGCGGTGGCGGGCTATCTGTCGCTCTGGTCGGTCTACTGGGCATTCAAGCTCACGACCGGCAAGGAAGGCATGGGCTTCGGCGACTTCAAGTTGCTCGCTGCGCTCGGCGCGTGGCTGGGCTGGAAAATGATCCTGCCGATCGTGCTCGGCGCATCGATCATCGGTGCGATCGTCGGCATCTTGATGAAGATGTCATCGGCCCTGCGCGAGGGACGCTACGTGCCGTTCGGCCCGTTCCTCGCAGGCGCGGGATTGGTCGTGCTCTTCGCCGGCCAGGAACGCGTCCTGGGCTGGTTGCGCTGGGCCTGACGCGAGCGTCGTGGCGCCCTTGCGGATCGGCCTCACCGGCGGCATCGGCAGCGGCAAGAGCACCGTCGCAGCGATGCTCACGGCCCTCGGCGCCAAGCTGATCGACACCGACCTCATCGCGCGCCAGCTCACGCTGACCGGCGGCGCCGCCATCGAAGCGATCCGATCGGGCATCGGCGCCGACTTCATCGCCGCCGATGGCAGCCTTGATCGCGAACACATGCGCGCGGCAGCGTTCAGCGATGCCAAGGTGCGTGAGCGCCTCGAGACAATCCTGCATCCGCTCATCGGCGTCGAGGTCGCGCGTCAAGCCGAAGTCGTCGCGGCAACCGTCCAGGCGATCGTCTTCGACGTGCCGCTGCTCGTCGAGTCGCGCCGCTGGCGCGCTCGCGTCGACCGCGTCTGGGTCGTCGACTGCGCCGAGTCCGTGCAGATTGAGCGCGTCGCGTCCCGGCCGGGCTGGACCGAAGCGGCAGCGCGCGCGGTCATCGCCCAGCAAGCGTCGCGCAGCGCGCGCCGCGATGCGGCCGACGCTGTGATCGACAACGACGGTTGCTCGCTCGCCGAGCTCGGCGATGACGTGCGACTGCTCTGGGGGACCACGGTCCAGGGCAGGTCATGACGTCCTCGCGGTGGCGGCGCCGATTCGCTATGAAACAATCCGACGGATCCCCGGTCTGAGGCCGGCCCGAACGACCCGCGGTTGCTCGCCGACGCCTTCGCCTTGATCCGCTACGAATACCCGTTCAACGAAGGCATCCGCACGATGCTGCGTCTCGAGCATCTGTTCGATCGCCTCGGGCAGCTGATCGCCCGCGACAGCGCCGTCGACCACCACCATGCGCTGGCGACGATCTTCGAGATCATGGACGTCGGCGCCCGTGCCGACCTGAAGTCGGATCTGCTCAAGGAACTCGAGCGCCATCGCCAGCAGTTGCTCGGCTTTCGCGGCAATCCATCGATCGCCGAGGCGACGCTCGAGGAGGTACTTGGTCGCATCGACGGTGCCTTTGCGCGACTCAATCAGGTCACGGGCAAGGCCGGCGCCGTGCTGACGGCCAACGAGTGGCTGATGAGCATCAGAAGCCGCATCAGCATCCCCGGCGGCACCTGCGAGTTCGACCTGCCGGCCTACTACGCCTGGCAGCAACTCGATGCGACCCGCCGCCGAAGCGACCTGATGCAATGGGTCGCCTCGCTGATGCCTCTGGCCGAGGCATTGCAGGTCCTGCTCGGTCTGCTGCGCGATTCGGGCGCGCCGCACGGCGTCGTCGCGATCGGCGGCCAGTACTCGCAAAGCCTGCAGGCCGGGCGCATCTATTCGCTGATGCGGGTTCGCATCGACAAGTCACTGAACCTCGTTCCCGAGATCAGCGGTCATCGCCTGATGGTGCTGGTGCGATTGATGCGCCAGGAAGCCGACGGGCGCTTGCGCCCGAGCGGCGAGGACACGCCGTTCGAGCTCACTCTTTGCGCATGAACCGTCGGGCCGTTCCCAAGGCGAATCCCGCG
>JAYVVB010000371.1:0-7502 GCA_043787455.1 Rhizobacter sp. | reverse complement strand
GGAAGAAGTCCGGTGTACTCAAGCTCAATCCCCCAGAAATCAACTCCTCGAATAACGAATCATGAGAGATTCGGTAGACCGTGTTTACCCCCTATCGCTAGCGTTCATGCGGGTTGCAGAGGTTTTGCAGGGCCGACTACTTATGGAGAAGTGGAGTGGAAAGCCGCGCGGCCAGCAGCATCTTTGCTGGATACCAGTAGCGCCGATGCCGGACCCCAACAGCCGCTGCAGGGTCTCGTGTCGTGGGGAAGGCAAAGCGCACCAATCTGCACAGAAAAGTGCGACAACCCGGCATGGCGCCTCATTTCGCGCTGAGCACGGGCATCAACCGGCTGTCGATCTCCGGCTGACAGACGCCGCCGCCCTTCGCCCGGGGCCAAAAGCATCCACGTCGAGCTGGAGCGAATGAGAAGGGCCGAGAGGTGAGCCGCTGTCAGCCCTGACGTGAACCGGCGATAAAGCTCTCGAGAAGGCGCTTTAACTGGTCAGTCTTGCGGGGACCGAGCACCTCCTCGATGCTCTCGTGGTGGGCGTCGACGCGCTGCGTCAGGCGCGCCACGGTCTCCAGGCCTCGGTCGCTGATGAAGACCAGGACTTTGCGGTTGTCGACCGCGTCGGCGGCGCGCTGGACGACGCCGCGGCTGACGAGCTTGTCGATGTTTTTCGTCAGCGCAGGCCCGTTGAGCAGAACGCGCTCGGCCAGATCGCCCATCGAGCAGCCCTGCTCGTCGGAGAGCACCTGCAGGATGCGCCAGTGCTCCTCGGTGAAGTCGGCGTCGTCGATCGACTGCCCGAGGCCGATGCGCATGTGCCGGTGCGCCGATGCCAGCAAAAACGAGAGATAGCGCGTCAGATCTTGCTCGACCATCGTGTTTACGCTAGATAGCGTTCCAAGAAACGATTTTATCCTTCAATGCTTTCCACGGAAAGCTTCACCGGAGATTCGATGCCGCAGCGATGGAGTGCCATGGCGCCAGCCGCGACCTTGGGACGTCGCCGGGTGCCGGTGCCGGATGCGAGCGCCTCGCTGCTCGTGGTCGACGTGCAGAACGGCTTCGTCACCGGAGGGTGCCTCGCGGTGCCACGCGGTGAGGAGGTCGTGCCCGTCATCAACCGCATCGCTCCTGCATTCGTCAATGCGGTGCTGACGCAGGACTGGCATCCGGCAGGGCACGCGTCATTCGCGAGCAGCCATCCTGGCAAGCAGCCGTACGACTCGGCCGAGCTCGGCTACGGCGCGCAAGTGCTTTGGCCCGACCACTGCGTTCAAGGCACAGCGGATGCTGCGCTGCACGCGGATCTGAGCGTCCCGCAGGCGCAGCTCATCGTACGCAAGGGCTTCCATGCGGGCGTCGACAGCTATTCGGCCTTCCAGGAGGCCGATCGCAGGACGCCGACCGGGCTCGACGGCTACCTGCGCCAGCGCGGCATTTCGCGGCTCTTCATCACCGGGCTAGCGACCGATTTCTGTGTGTCGTGGACCGCCCTGGATGCGTGCCGCCTCGGTTACGACACTTGGGTGGTCGAGGACGCCACCCGGGCGATCGATCTCGACGGCTCGCTCGATGCGGCCTGGCGCGAGATGGAGGCCGGAGGCGTCGGCCGCATGCTAGCGGCCGACATCTCGGTCGCCTGAGCGGGCCGCATGTCGCCGACGCTTGGCATAAGACATGCGAGCCGGGCGCACGACCGTCGTGACGTACCCGGTCAATATTTACTGGAAACGACCGTGATGTGCTCACCCTCCGGCCTTGCCCTGTCGAATGGCTTGAAGACCTACGGAGGCGGACCGCGTGAAAGAGCGGCGCGGTGGGCTGGCGCGATCGATATCGAGAGCGGCGATCTGGAGGCGCGAGGCGAGGTGCGTATCGGGTTGTGTGTGCCGTTGGGCGGCCTCACCGGGATCTGGGGCCCGTCGGCCGTGGCGTCGGCTCGGCTGGCGGCCGCCGAACTGAACGACGCAGGCGGCATCGGTGGCCGAATCTGCCAGTTGATCATGGTGGATGCGGACGACGATGCGTCAATGCTCGAGAGTGTCCTCGGCGATCTGGTCCATGGCGGCGAGGTCGACGCGCTGGTCGGAATGCATACCAGTCACGTGCGCCAGCGCATCCTCGAGACGGTCGGCGAGCAGCTTCCGTTCGTCTACACGCCGCTCTACGAGGGCGGCGAGTGCACGCCGGGGGTTTTCGCGATCGGCGAGACGCCGGCGCGGCAGCTGAAGCCGGCGATTGCCTGGCTCGCACGGCGCGAGCGTCCGCAACGCTGGGCGCTGCTTGGCAACGACTATGTTTGGCCGCGGGTCTCGAACCGCCTGGCACGCGGCTACATCGCGGGCTGCGGCGCGGCCGTCGTCTCCGAACAGTACGTGCCGCTGCACACCACGGACTTCTCGGAGCAGCTCGGGGCGTTGCGTCGCTCCGGGGCCGACGCGGTGCTGCTTTCGCTGGTCGGCGAGGACGCGATCGCGTTCAACCGCGCCTTCGGCGGGGAGGGATTCGCCGCCTCGACGCTGCGGCTCTCTTGCGCGATCGAGGAGAACGAGCTGCTCGCGATCGGCGCCGCAAACACCGAGCGACTCTATGTGGCCTCCAGCTACTTCGCAGCTCTCACGACCGACGCGAACCTCTCCTTCAAGGAACGCTACCACGCCCATTTCGGCGATCGCGCGCCGACCCTCAATTCGCTCGGCCAGTCGACCTACGAAGGAGTGCACTTCCTCGCCTCGCTGTTCGAGCGCGGCCTGATCGAGCGGTCGCAGTGGAAGCGCGTGGGACGCGAGCCGATCTTCTACCGGAGCGCACGTGAGGCAGCCTATGCCGGCGACGGCATGAACGTGGCTCCCATCTACATTGCCCGCGCCGAAGGGCACGCCTTCAGAGTGATCAGTCGCCTGTAGCGGCAAACACTTTCCAAGGCAAACAAACTTCTTGACTCGGAAAATATCGCCACCCACAATGCTTTGGGAACCGGGCGATCCCCGAGCATCTGCGCGGCCCGCAGCCGGGCGCTGTCCCGGCACGCGGCTTCCTACCTTTTTTCGAGTTGGAGTGCTTCATGGCGGTCAAGCGTCCTTCCTCTGGCCAGTTGCGCAGCGTCGCGCTGAGCCTCGGCATTCATCTCGACGAGACCAAGGCCGAAGCCTATCGGGAACTCCTGCAACCGAACTTCGATGCCTATGATGCGATTGACGAGATGCCGGACTTCATCCCCAAGGTGAAGTACCCGCGCGGCGCTTCGCACATGCCGACCGGTGACGAAAATCGCTACGGCGCTTGGTACGCGAAAGCGACCATCAAGGGCGCGCCGGGGGGCAAGCTTGCCGGCAGGACGGTTGCCATCAAGGACAACGTGTGCGTCGCCGGCGTACCGATGATGAACGGCTCGCCGACCATGGAAGGTTTCGTACCCACGATCGACGCGACCATCGTCACCCGGCTGCTCGACGCCGGTGCGACGATCGTCGGCAAATCGGTCTGCGAGATGTTCTGCTTTTCCGGCGGCTCGCACACCAGCGCGTCGGGGCCGGTGCACAACCCGCATCGCATGGGGTACTCGGCGGGTGGGTCCTCGTCGGGAAGCGCGGCGCTCGTTGCGGCCGGCGAGGTCGATCTCGCGATCGGCGGCGATCAGGGCGGCTCGATCCGGATGCCGGCTTCGTATTGCGGCATCTACGGAATGAAGCCGACCCATGGTCTCGTTCCCTACACCGGCGTGATGCCGATCGAGGTGACGATCGACCATACCGGGCCGATGACCGCGAACGTCACCGACAGCGCGCTGATGCTCGAGGTGCTGGCTGGCCCTGACGGGCTCGATCCGCGTCAGCAGGCCGGGCAGAAAGCGAAACCGTACAGCGAGATGATGAAGGGTGGCGTGAAGGGGCTGAGGATCGGCGTCGTCACGGAAGGCTTCGGCTGGCCGCAGTCGATGCCGCAGGTCGATGAGAAGGTGCGCAAGGCGGCCAAGCGCCTCGCGGACCTCGGCGCGACGGTGAGCGAGGTCTCCATTCCGATGCACCGTGTCGGGCCCGCGATCTGGCTGCCGATCGCCGCCGAAGGGGCGACGCAGCAGATGATGAAGAACAACGGCTACGGTTTCAACTACAAGGGGTTCTTCGACACCGCGTTGATCAACTACCACGCCGACTGGAGAAAGCGCGCCGACGAGCTTTCCGAGACGCTGAAGATGACGATGGTGCTGGGCGAATATTTCATCCAGGAGTACCACGGCAGCTTCTACGGCAAGGCGCAGAACCTCAGCCGGCAACTGAAGCTCGCCTACGAGAGTGCTTTTGCCGACTTCGACCTGTTGCTGATGCCGACGCTGCCGCTCACAGCAACGCCGCTGCCGAAGTCCGACGCTCCGCTCGCGGAGGTGATCCAGCGTGCATTCGAGATGCTGCCCAACACCTGCCCGATGGATGTCACGGGACACCCGGCAATGAGCATTCCGTGCGGTCTGCTCGACGGCCTGCCGGTCGGCCTGATGCTGGTCGGCAAGGACTACGACGAGGGCACGATCTACCGCGCCGCGTATGCCTTCGAGCAGTCCGGCGACTGGAAAACGTTTTGAGATTCCGTCCGGTGCCACGGCCACCCGGGATCGCCGGCAGCCGGGGCCTTCGCCTCGAACTCCAACACCAAGGGAACTGACATGGATCGTCGCCAATTCATCAAGACTTCGGGCCTCGCCGCCGCCGCGGGTGGATCCGGGTTGCTGCTGCCCGTGGCCGCTTACGCCGCCGACGATATCGTCGTCGGCAGCATCCACGATCTCTCGGGCGGCCTGGACATCTACGGCAAGCCGATGCTCGACGCACTCACCCTCGCGATCGAGGAACAGAACGTGGCCGGCGGCCTGCTCGGCAGGAAGGTCAAGCTGATCAGCTACGACCCGCAGTCGAACATGCAGCTCTACACCCAGTTCGCGCAGCAGGCGGCCCTGAAGGACAAGGTCGCGGTGGTGATGGGCGGCATCACGTCGGCGTCGCGCGAGGTCATCCGCCCGGTTCTCGACCGCTACAAGACACTCTATTTCTACAACACGCAGTACGAAGGCGGCGTCTGCGACCGCGATATCTTCTGCACGGGAGTCACGCCGGCTCAGACCGTCGGCAAGCTCGTGCCCTACGCGATGAAGAAATGGGGCAAGAAGATCTACGTGGTCGCGGCCGACTACAACTACGGCCAGATCACATCGCAGTGGGTCAAGAAGTTCGCGCAGGAAAACGGCGGCTCGACCGTCGCGATCGAGTTCTTTCCGCTTGATGTCACCACATTCGGCCCGACCATCTCGAAGATTGAAGCGGCCAAGCCCGACATGGTCTGGTCGGCGCTCGTCGGCGGTGCCCACATCTCGTTCTACCGGCAATGGGCTGCAGCGGGACTGAACAAGAAAATCCCCCTCGCGTCGACGACATTCGGTGTCGGCAATGAGCAGATCGTGTTGTCGGCCGAGGAAGCCAACGGCTTCCTGCTCGCCTACAACTACTTTCAGAGCCTCGACACGCCCGCCAACAAGGCTTTCCTCAGCCGCTTCCAGAAGCGCTTTGGCGCCGACTACCCGAACGTGACCGAGCTCGCGATGGGAACCTACCAGGGCTTCAAGCTCTGGGCCGAAGGCGTGAAGAAGGCCGGGTCGATAGAACAGCCCAAGGTGATCGCGGCACTCGAGACCGGCATCTCGATCGACGCGCCGAGCGGCAAGGTGACGATCGACCCGCCGACCCACCACTGCGTCCTCAACGTCAGCATCGCCGAGGTGAAGAACAAGAAGTTCGACATCCTCCAGACCTTTCCCCAGCAACAGCCCTCGGACACCAGCGCGGTGTGCGACCTGAAGAAGAATCCGAAGGACAACCAGCAGTACGTGATCAAGGCCTGATCCGGAAAGCCGCGGCATGGATCTCGCGGCCGTCGTCATCATCCAGGTGCTCTACGGCATCGCGAGCCTCGTGATCATCTCCGCGGGGCTCGCGGTGATTTTCGGGATGATGAAGGTCATCAACCTCGCGCACGGCGAGTTCCTGATGCTCGGCGGGTACGCGACGCTCGGTGCACTCAAGATCGGCATCAACCTGTGGGTCGCGATGCTGATCGTCGCGCCGCTCGCGGTCGGACTGGTCGGCGTCGTCCTCGAGCGCCTTGTGATCCGCCATCTCTACGGGCGCATGGTCGACACGATGCTCGCGACTTGGGGCCTCTCGCTTCTGCTGGTCGGCATCGTGACCTCCGTGGTCGGCAACACAACCGCGGGCATCTCGACCCCGCTCGGCAGCTTCTCGATCGGCCGCTATTCCATCAGCGTCTACACCCTGGTGATCATTGGCGCCGCGGTGCTGCTTGCCTTCGCGCTGCGCTGGGTTCTGCTCGCGACGCAGCTCGGGCTGATCGCGCGCGGAACGATGCAGAACCCGGCCATGGCCGACGCGCTCGGCATCAGCCCGAGCCGGGTCTACTCGGTGACTTTCGCGGTCGGCGCGGCGCTCTCGGGACTGGGCGGGGGTCTCCTTACGCCGCTGACCGGCGTGGTGCCGACGATGGGCGGAGCCTTCATCGCCAAGGCGTTCATCACCGTCATCGGCGGTGGCCCCGCGATCCTCACCGGCCTGATCGGCGCCTCGACGTTCTTCGGCGCGATCAACCAGATTGCCTCGTTCCTCAGCACGCCGGTCTTCGGCGAAGTCGCGCTGCTGGTCGCGGCGATCGTGATGCTGCGCCTGTTGCCGCAGGGCATCACCGGAAGATTCTTCAGAGGGTCGCTGTGAGCGTTGCCGGCTTCGGGGGCTCCTGGAAGAGCGCCGCGCTCTGCGTCGCGGTCGGCGTCGCGCTGCTGATCGGACTGCCCGGCTTCATCGACGATTTCACGCTGATCCAGGTGACGATCTATCTGGTGATGTCGATGCTCGCCATGAGCCTCGGATTCATCTGGGGATTCGCCGGAATTCTCTGTTTCGGCCAGGCCGCGTTCTTCGGCCTCGGCGCCTACGTCTACGCAATCTCGGTGGTAAATCTCGGCGACAGCACCGTTCCGCTGCTGCTCTCGATCGCACTGCCGGCGCTCTTCGCCGCGCTGCTGGGCTACGTGATCTTCTACGGGCGCCTCTCGGACGTCTACATGGGCGTGATTACGCTTACGGTGACGCTCATCCTCTTCAACCTCGTCAACTCCACCGCCGGCCCCGAATGGAAGATCGGCCATGCGCCGCTCGGTGGCTTCAACGGGATTCCTGCGATTCCGCCGCTCAACTGGCCCGGCGACGTCGAGCAGGCGATCACGCCGCGTGGCATGTTCAACCTGTCGTTCGGGTTGCTGATCGCCGTCTACGCGGGTCTGCGCGCGCTGATCGCGTCGCCGGTCGGCCACGTCATCGTCGCGATCAAGGAGAACGAGCAGCGCGCGCTGCTGCTCGGCTACGACGCGCGCGTCTACAAGCTCATCGCGTTCACGATCGGCGGCGCGATCGCCGGCCTCGCCGGCTGCCTCTTCGCGAACTGGGG
>JAYVVB010000370.1:0-5364 GCA_043787455.1 Rhizobacter sp. | reverse complement strand
CGGCTGTGACCTGCGCGCGCGGGCAGGCGTGCTTCAGCGCCAATGCGATCGCGCC
This sequence comes from Rhizobacter sp., assembly GCA_043787455.1. GTDB lineage: Bacteria > Pseudomonadota > Gammaproteobacteria > Burkholderiales > Burkholderiaceae_C > Schlegelella_A. The sequence goes on along the minus strand of JAYVVB010000370.1, from coordinate 5,309 downwards.
GCTGCCCGTGCCGAGGTCGAGCACGGTCGGAGGCCGGGGCCGCTCATCGATCAGGCTCGCAGCCCAGTCGACGAGCAGCTCGGTCTCCGGCCGCGGCACGAGGACGCCGGCACGCACCTCGAGCAGGAGGCCGCAGAACTCCTTCTCGCCGAGCAGGTAGGCGACCGGCTCGCCCGCCGCGCGCCGGGCCAGCCAGTCGGACCAGACGCCCGCTTCCTCGTTCGAGAGCATGCGATCGTCGTTGGCGATCAATCCCGTTCGCGTTGTCGCCAGCGCGCGTGCGAGCAGGACCTGCGCGTCGAGCGATGCCACCCCGCGCGCGCGCGCCTGGCCGAGCGCCGCGGCAACGCTCGTCACGCCTGGCCGCTCTCGTGCACGGCGAGCTGCTCGGCCGCCTGCGCCGCCTGCAGCGCCGCGATCAGCTCGGCAAGATCGCCGTCGAGGATCGCCTGCAGCTTGTAGAGCGTGAGGCCGATGCGGTGATCGGTCAGGCGCCCCTGCGGGAAGTTGTAGGTGCGGATGCGGTCGCTCCGGTCACCGCTGCCGATCAGGCCCTTGCGGGTCGCGGCCTCCTTGGCGGCGCGCTCGGAGCGCTCCTTGTCGCGCAGGCGCGCCGTCAGCACGGCGAGCGCCTTGGCCTTGTTGCGATGCTGCGAGCGGTCGTCCTGGCACTCGGCGACGATCCCCGTCGGCAGGTGCGTGATGCGGATCGCGCTGTCGGTCTTGTTGACGTGCTGGCCGCCGGCGCCGCTAGCGCGGAAGGTGTCGATGCGCAGCTCGGACGGATCGAGCGTCACCTCTTCGGCCTCGTCGGGCTCGGGCATCACCGCGACCGTGCAGGCGCTGGTGTGGATCCGGCCCTGCGTCTCGGTCTGCGGCACGCGCTGCACGCGGTGCCCGCCCGACTCGAACTTGAGCGACGCGTAGACGTCTTCGCCCTCGATCCGGACGACGAGCTCCTTGTAGCCGCCGAGATCGCTGAGGCTCTCGGACAACACCTCGGTCTTCCAGCGCCGGCGCTCGGCGAAGCGAAGGTACATGCGCGCGAGGTCGGCGGCGAAGAGCGCCGATTCGTCGCCGCCGGTGCCGGCACGGATTTCGAGGAAGACGTTCCTGTCGTCGTCGGGATCACGCGGCAGGAGCGCGGCCTGGACCTCGGCCAGGAGACGGGTCAGGTCGGCACCGGCAGCTTCGGATTCCTCGCGCGCCATCTCGGCCATGGCGTCGTCGCCGGCCGATTCGACGAGCAGGTCGCGCGCGTTCGCGAGGTCGCGCTCGCGTTCCTCGTAGCGGCGAAAGAGGTTGACCAGCGACGCCGCTTCGGCGTGCTCGCGGCCGAGCTCGCGATAGCGCTTCATGTCGGCGGCAACGTTGCCGTCGGCGAGCAGCGCGTCGAGCTCGCCCAGCCGCAAGGCGAGGCGTTCGAACTGCTGGCGAAGGGAAGGCTTCATCGGATCGGATCGGGTCAGGGTCGGGCAGTGGCGTGGGCGACGTCCGGCGAACGACGACGACGGCGCGGCGCGCCCTCTTCATCGCGATCGCGTCGCTAGCGCTTGTCGTCGCCCAAGTGGCGGCCGCTGCTGCGCAGGAAGAGACGCGAGACCGTCTGCGCCAGTCGCGTGCGCTCGTCGCCTTCGGCGGCGTTGAGCTCGGCGAGCGTGCCGTGCAGAAGCTTTTGCGTCAGGCCGCGCGAGAGCGCCTCGAGCACGGCATCGACGTCGGCGCCGCTCGCGAGCAGCTTTTTCGCCCGCGCCATCTCGACCCCGCGCCAGTCGTCGGCCTGCGCGTGCAGCGCCTGGATCAGCGGCACCGAGCCGCGCCGGTCGAGCCACTGCACGAAGCTCTGCACGCCGGTCTCGATGATCGCCTCGGCCTGCGCGACCGCAGCCTCGCGCTTCTCGCCGCCCATCTGCACCAGAGCCGACAGGTCGTCGATGGTGTAGAGGTAGACGTCCGAGAGGCGCGCCACTTCGGGCTCGATGTCGCGCGGCACGGCGAGATCGACCATGAACATCGGCCGGTGCCGGCGCGCCTTCAGGGCGCGCTCGACGGCGCCGAGGCCGATGATCGGCAGCATGCTCGCAGTGCACGAGACGACGATGTCGAACTCCGAGAGCCGCGTCGGCAGGTCGGCCAGCGGAAAGGTCGACGCGGAGAAGCGCGCGCCTAGCGCATCGGCGCGCGCCGCGCCGCGGTTGGCGACGGCGAGTAGCTTCGGGTGTCGCGCCGCGAAGTGGGTCGCAGCAAGCTCGATCATCTCGCCAGCGCCGACGAAGAGCACTTGCGTCTGGCGCATGTCCTCGAAGAGCTGCGAGGCCAGGCGCACCGCGGCCGCGGCCATGCTGATCGAATGGGCGCCGATCTCGGTCGAGGTGCGAACTTCCTTGGCGACCGCGAACGAGCGCTGGAACATCTGCTGCAGCGTCGTGCCGAGCGTGCCGGCGCTGCCGGCCTCGCGCACCGCCTCCTTCAGCTGGCCGAGGATCTGCGGCTCGCCGAGGACCATCGAATCGAGCCCGCTGGCGACGCGAAAAGCATGGCGCGCGGCCGACGGACCTTCGAGCACGTACGCGTGCGAGCGCAGCGTCGCCGGGGCGACGCCGCCCATGCCGGCGAGCCACTCGACGGCAGGATCGACGGCCGCGACGTCGGCGCCGACGTAGACCTCGGTCCGGTTGCAGGTCGAGACGATCGCCACTTCCTCGATCTGCTCGAGGCGCGACCGGAAAGCCTGCAGCGCCGACGTCAGCTGCTGCGGCGCGAGCGTGAACCGGCCGCGCAAGTCCAGCGGCGCGGTCGTGTGGTTGATGCCCAGCGCAAAGACGCTCATCGCCAGATTATAAAATTCGGGTCCCGTTCAGGGCCGGAGGTCGCGTAACACGGCGTTCGACCGACGCGCGGCAGCATCGCCGATCCGCTCCCATCCCGCCCGTGCAAGCCACCGACGCCTTCTGGCATCTCATGAACTTTTGCGCGCCCGCGCTCGGCATCGGCGGCTTCTCGACCGTTCTGGCGCGCCTCGTCTGGCGCGGCGAGCTGCGCCAGACGAGCCTCGTCGCGCTCTGGGCGTGGGCCAGCGCTGCGGCTGCGCTCGCCTCGGTCGCGGGGCTGGTCGTGTTCGAGCGCGACGGCAGGATGGCGACGTACGCAGCGATGGTCGTGGCCTGCGCCGCGGCGATCTGGTGGACGGGATTTCGCGCCGCGAAGCGCTGAGCGGCGAGTGCTCGCGCCGCCTGGACGGCGCTAGGCGACGAGCTCGCCACGCAGCGAATGCCCGCGGACCTCGGTGATCCGGGCGTCGACGAGGCGGCCGGCCAGATCGCCCGCAGCCGCGAGGTTCACGACCCGGTTGCACTCAGTGCGCCCCATCCATTCGCCGGCATCCTTCTTCGACGCGCCTTCGATCAGGAGGTGACGAACGGTGCCGACGCGCGAGCGGCTGATCGCGTCGCCCTGCGCCTCGATCAGCGCCTGCAGGCGCTGCAGGCGCGCCAACTTGATGTCGGCCGGGGTGTCGTCGGTGAGCGACGCCGCCGGCGTCCCCGGCCTCGGGCTGAAGAGAAAGCTGAAGCTGTAGTCGAAGCCGACGTCGGCGACGAGCGCCATCGTGCGTTCGAAGTCGTCGTCGCTCTCGCCCGGGAAGCCGACGATGAAGTCGCTCGAGATCGAGATCCCGGGCCGCGCGGCGCGCAGCTTCCTCACCGTGCTCTTGAATTCGAGCGAGGTGTAGCCGCGCTTCATCGCCGCGAGGACGCGGTCGCTGCCGTGCTGCACCGGCAGGTGGACATGGTCGACGAGCTTGGGCGTGCGACCGTAAGCGTCGATCAGCCGCTGCGTGAACTCTTTCGGGTGGCTCGTCGTGTAGCGGATGCGCTCGATGCCCGGGATCTCGGCGACGTACTCGACGAGCGTCGCGAAGTCGGCGAGCTCGGCCGACGTGCCCATCGCGCCGCGATAGGCGTTGACGTTCTGGCCGAGCAGCGTCACCTCGCGCACGCCCTGGTCGGCGAGGCCTGCGACTTCGACCAGCACGTCCTCGAAGCGCCGCGACACTTCCTCGCCCCGGGTGTAGGGCACGACACAGTACGAACAGTACTTCGAGCAGCCTTCCATGATCGAGACGAACGCCGTCGCGCCGTCGACCCGGGCCGGCGGCAGATGGTCGAACTTCTCGATCTCGGGAAAGCTGATGTCGACCTGCGGCAGGCCTTCGCTTCGGCGTCGCGCGAGCAGGCCGGGCAACCGGTGCAGCGTCTGCGGTCCGAAGACGACGTCGACGTACGGCGCGCGGGCGACGATCGCCGCCCCTTCCTGGCTCGCGACGCAGCCGCCGACGCCGATCAGCACGCCGCGCGCCTTCAGGTGCTTGACGCGGCCGAGGTCGCTGAATACCTTCTCCTGCGCCTTCTCACGCACCGAGCAGGTGTTGAAGAGGATGAGGTCAGCCTCGTCGACGTCGGTGGTCGTCTCGTAACCTTCCGCGGCATGGAGCACGTCGACCATCTTGTCTGAGTCATACACATTCATCTGGCAACCGAAGGTCTTGATGAAGACCTTCGGCTTCGGCGCCGCCGGAACGCTCATGGCTTCGACCAGACCTGGGCCACCGGGTCGAAGCTCCACGCCGCGGCCTCGTCGGCCGTCGTCGGCCAGGGCCGCACGGCGGCTTCCTCAGGACGCAGGATCCAAACGTCCTTGACGAGACCCGACAGGTCGATCGTGTAGTTGACCAGGTAGCGCCCGCCGATGACCGCGCTCGGCACGACGGTCATGTTGTTCATGTCGCGGATCCGCGCTCCGGGCGAGAGCCGGCCGGCGCCGCCGTTGAGCGTGATCTCGGGTGCCTCGCCGATCACGATCGCGCCCCGCAACGCGTTCTGCGGAAAGACGCGTTGCACTTGCGCCGCGGCAGGGGCGATGAGACAGACGGCAGCCGCGAGGACGATGGCGAGGCGAAGCATGGTGTGTTCGACGAGAGGGCCGCGTGTGCGGCGGATGACGTCGCGGCGGGTCTGTCGACGGCAATCTGGTGGCGCTTCAGGGATTCGAACCCCGGACCTGCGGATTATGATTCCGTCGCTCTAACCGACTGAGCTAAAGCGCCTGAGCCTGTCAGTATAGCGAGGCGTTTTCCACGCGATTGGCGCGCAGTCTCTCCCGTTTCGTCGGGCCCTCACTCCATTTCGCCGACCGGTCGCGCCGGTGCCCCATGTTCCGCTTCTTTCGATCTAAGCCTTCTCCCGCAGCCGAGGCCCCGGCGCCTTCCGTCGAGCCGACGGCCGACAGCAACCCGACCTCGTCCGCCGACA
>JAYVVB010000369.1:0-2557 GCA_043787455.1 Rhizobacter sp. | reverse complement strand
GAACTCGGGCTGTGTGGTGCTGCTGCCGTCCACCAGTTCGTGGCGCGGCCAGATGCCGACCACGCCGCCCCAGGTGCGCGTGCCCACCAGCGGGCCGAGCTTCATGAGCTTGAAGCTGTGCGAGAAGATGTCGCCGTCGGAGCCCGCATGCTCGTTGGTGAGCGCCACCACCGGGCCCGCAAGCGCCTCGTCGGGGTAGGGCGAGGGCTGGCTCCAGCGCGTCAGCGCATAGCCGACGCGCTTGCGTGCGAGTTTCTCGAGCAGCAGCTGCGAGACATGGCCGCCGCGGTTGTAGCGCACGTCGACGATGAGCGCGTCGCGGTCGCATTCGGCATTGAAGTAGCGATGGAACTCGGCGTAGCCCGCCGCCATCATGTCGGGCAGGTGGAAGTAGCCCACGCGGCCGTTCGACTGCGCATGCACCCAGGCGCGGTTGCGCTCGACCCACTCGCGGTAGTGCGCCGGTGCCTCGTCGGCGAGCGTGTTCACGAGCACGCTGCGCGTCGTCGCAGCTGCGCCTTCACCGCTCGTCAGCCTGAGCTCGACCTTGGCATTCGCCTGGTGCACCAACAGCGCCTGCGGCGGCACGCTGCGCGACACGCGCTGGCCGTTCACGGCCGTGATGCGCTCGCCCACCTTCGCCTCCACGCCGATGGCGTTCAGCGGCGAGTCGGCGCCGGCATCCCACGCGTCACCGCGCACGATGCGCGTGATCTCGTAACTCTCGTCGGCCTCGTTCAGGCGCAGCTCGGCCGCCAGGTGGCCCAGTGCCACGGACGGCGGCTTGCGGTGGTCGCCGCCCTGTTCGTAGGCGTGCGACGTGCCGAGCTCGCCTTGCAGTTCCCAGATCAGGTCAGACAGTTCGCTGCGCGTGCCCACGCGTGCCACCAGCGGCGCATAGCGGTCGTGCAGGGCCTGCCAGTCGACGCCCGACATGTCGGCGACCCAGAACTGGTCGCGTTGCAGGCGCCAGACCTCGCGGAACATCTGCGCCCACTCGGCGCGCGGGTCCACCGACAGCCGCACGCGGGCCAGGTCGAGCCAGCCGTTCTCGCGCGACGGCGGGCCGGCGTCGGCCGGCGCGGGCTTGCCAGGTTCGGGCTTGCGGTTCACGTCGATCGCGCGCAGGCGTTTGCCCTCGCGCAGCAGCAGCGTGCTGTGGTCGGCGGCCAGCTCGAAGGCGTCGGCGCGCTCGGCCAGGGTCTCGGCGCGACCGGTCGCGAAGTCGAACACTTCGAGCTTCGCCGGCCCCTCCTTGTGGCCGCCGCGCCCGTGCGCGCCGACGATGCCGAGCACGCTCCAGATGACCTTGCCGTGCGCGGCCGCCACGAGTTTGCCGAAGCGGTTCTCGTTCACCGGAAACGGCGCGATGCGCTGCGCGATGCCGGGCAGGTCGACGTGCAGCATCCGCACCGCGTCGGCGCCCGGCGCCGCCGCCTCCTCGCCGCGGCGCTGGGGCTTCGGGCTGTGTGGGGCGGGCTCGAAGGGTGCCGCGCCACCGGCTTGCAAGGCCAGCACATAAGGCCGCGCCGCGCGCGGGAAGCTCAGCTCGAAATGCACGCTGTCGTAGACCGGGTCGAAGGTGCGCAGCGACAGGAAGTAGAGGTATTTGCCGTCGGGGTCGAAGGCCGGGCTGTGGTCGCGAAACTCGGGCTGGGTGACGAGCGTGGCGGCGCCACCGTCCACGTCGTAGAGCTTGATCGCCACATGCCGCGCGCTCGCCTGGAAGGTGTAGGCCAGCCACTGCGCATCGGGCGACCAGGCGAGGTCGTCGCTGCGGCCGTGATCGCTTCGGTCCACCGGCGTGATAACACCGCTGGTGGTGTCGCCGATGAAGACCTCGTTGCGGTGGTTCGCGATGGCGACAAAGGTGCCACGCGGCGCGGCGCGCAGGGCGGTGACGCGGCCCACGTCCCACGGCAGGGCGCGCGGTGCAGTGCCGTCGCTGCCGCTCGCGAACACGACCACCTGCTCTTCGCCCGAGGCGTCGCTCACGCCCACCAGCGTGATGCCGTCGGCCAGCCACTGGCCGTGGCCGATGCGCGCGGCAGGTGCGTCGGTGTGCTGATGCACCGCGCCTTCCCACAACGCGAAGCTGAAGAGCTTGCCGCGGGCACCGAGGGCGACGCTGTGGCCGGCCGGGTGCAGGTGCATCGTCGCGAGGTGGTCGGCGACGGGCACGAACTTGCGCGCCGCCTGCGTGCGGTGCGCCGGCGTGCGCACGTCGATGCGGCGCGTGAGGTTCGATGTCGGGTCGAACAGCCACAACTCGGCGCCGCACTGGTACACCACGTTCTGGCCATCGGTCTGCGCATGGCGCGCATAGAAGTCGGTGTGCGCGGTGTGGCGCTGCACGTCGCTGCTGTCCGGCAGGCAGGAATACAGGTTACCCACGCCCTCGAAGTCGGACAGGAAGTACACGCGTGCGCCGATCCACATCGGGCTCGTGATATTGCCCTGCAACTCGGTCATGCGGCGGAACTGGCCGCCGCCTGTGGCGTCGATCCACAGGTGGCCGGCCGTGCCGCCCCGGTAGCGCTTCCAGCGCGCCGGGTCG
>JAYVVB010000368.1:0-7049 GCA_043787455.1 Rhizobacter sp. | reverse complement strand
GCTGGCGCCGGCCAGCTCGCCGAGTCGGAAGCGACGCTGACGCGCGCCTACGAGCTCGACCCGTCGAGCCCGTTCACGGCGACCAACCTCTCGGAAGTCCTTTACCGGCGCGGCGAGTTCGAGCGCGCTCGTTTCTATGTGCGCCGGGTCAATGCCATGGCCGACGTCGCCAACGCACAGACGCTCTGGCTCGCGGCGCGGATCGAGAACAAGCTCGGCAACCGCCAGGGCGCGGGCGACTTCGGCAGCCAGTTGCGCAATCGCTTCCCCGACTCGCGCGAAGCACGCGCCTTCGCTCGTGGGGACTTCGATGAGTGACGCCGCCGAAGCGGCGGGCGTCGCCGGCGCACCGAGCGCGGGTCGGTTGCTGCGCGAGGCACGCGAGAAGCAGGGGCTGCACATTGCCGCGCTCGCCGCGTCGATCAAGGTTGCGCCGAAGAAGCTCGAGATGCTGGAGGCCGACCGCTTCGATGCGCTTCCCGATGCGACCTTCACGCGAGCGCTGGCGCAGACCGTCTGCCGCGCTCTGAAGATCGATCCGGCCGTGGTCCTGAGCCTCCTGCCGCGGCCGGTCGGGCACCGTCTCGATCGGGTCGGCACCGGCCTGAACGCGCCGTTTCGGGAGCGACCCGGCGTGCTCGTCCAGCGCGAGGGCTCAGCGCTCTCCTTCGGTCCGTGGTTCTGGATCACGGGTGTGGTGGTGCTGGCCGCGGTCGGCGTCTTCTTCGTTCCCGCGGGAACGATCCGGATGCCGCAATGGGCGGAGACTCGCGCGGCAGCCGTCGCTGCGAGCGAGCCCGCCGTGGTGTCGTCGGAGTCCGCTGTGCTGCCTGGCGAGACGGTCGCCGCCAGCGCCGTCGCGACCTCGGCCTTGGCGCCTGCACTCGGCGCGTCCGACGCAACCTGGGCTGCATCGGGGGCTGCGCCCGTCGCGGCCACCTTTGTCGCGGCGACGACGAACGAGCCCGCAGCGTCGCCGGCCCCGGCGTCGGTCAACGACGGCTACGCGCCGGTCGGCGTGCTGCAGGTGCGCGCGTCCGAGGCGTCGTGGATCGAGATCACCGACGGCCGCGGCTACTCGCTCGTCTCGCGCCTGGTCAAGCCGGGCGAAGTGCTCGGCGTCGACGGCGAAGCGCCGTTTCGACTGCGCATCGGCAACGCTGGGGGAACCCGGGTGAGCTTTCGCGGCCAGCCGATGGAACTTGCGGCGTACACCCGCGACAACGTCGCCCGCTTCGAGCTCAAATAGCGATTTGCTCCGAGCCGCTTTCCGACCGTCCGCCATGCTCGATTCCCGATCCGCCGCTCTCGACGATTTCATCGAGCCAGCCCAGCCTGCGTCGCGCCATTCGCTCCAAGCCAAGGTGCGCTGGGGCACGCGTGTCGTTACGGTCGGCGGCGACGCGCCGGTGCGCGTGCAGGCGATGACCAACACCGACACGGTCGACGCGATCGGCACCGCGATCCAGGTGAAGGAGCTCGCCATCGCCGGATCGGAGATGGTGCGCATCACCGTCAACACGCCCGAGGCCGCCGCGGCCGTTCCCTACATCCGCGAGCAGCTCGACCGCATGGGCATCGACGTGCCGCTGATCGGCGACTTCCACTACAACGGCCATCGCCTGCTCACCGAATTCCCGGCGTGCGCCGAGGCGCTCTCGAAATACCGCATCAACCCGGGCAACGTCGGCAAGGGCGACAAGCACGACCGCCAGTTCGCGCAGATGGTCGAGTCGGCAATACGCTGGGACAAGGCGGTGCGCATCGGCGTCAACTGGGGCAGCCTCGACCAGGAGCTGCTCACCGAGATGATGGACGAGAACGCGAAGCTCGCGGAGCCGCACGAGCCGCGGCAGATCATGTACCGCGCCATCATCACTTCGGCGATCGAGTCGGCGCGCCTCGCCGAGAAGATCGGCTTGGCGCCCGAGCAGATCATCCTGTCGTGCAAGATGTCGGGCGTGCAGGATCTGGTGAGCGTCTACCGAGCGCTGGCGCGGCGCTGCGCCTACCCGCTGCATCTCGGCCTCACCGAAGCGGGCATGGGCACGAAGGGCACGGTCGCTTCGACGGCGGCGCTCTCGCTGCTGCTCCAGGAAGGCATTGGCGACACGATCCGCGTCTCGCTCACGCCGCTGCCGGGCGAGGCACGCACGCAAGAGGTCGTGGTCGCCCTCGAAATCCTGCAGTCGCTGGGCCTGCGCTCGTTCAACCCGAGCGTCACCGCCTGTCCGGGCTGCGGCCGGACGACGAGCACCACCTTCCAGGAGCTGGCGAAGGAGATCGACGACTACCTGCGCGCGCAGATGCCGGTGTGGAAGGCGCGCTATCCCGGCGTCGAGAAGATGAAGGTCGCGGTCATGGGCTGCATCGTCAACGGGCCCGGCGAAAGCAAGCACGCCGACATCGGCATCAGCCTGCCCGGCACCGGCGAGGCGCCGGCGGCGCCGGTGTTCATCGACGGCGAGAAGGCGCTGACGCTGCGCGGCGACAACATCGCCGCCGAGTTCCACGCGCTGGTCGAGGGCTATATCGAGAAGCGCTTCGGTGCGGGTGCACTCGCGGAGCTGTCATCCTGAGCGAAGCTCTGCGCGCCGTCAAGGGAATGAACGACATCCTGCCGCCGGAATCGGCGCGCTGGGAGGGGTTCGAGGCCAAGGTGCGCGACTTGATGCGACGCTATGCCTACGTCAACGTGCGCACGCCGGTCGTCGAGCCGACCGCGCTCTTCGTGCGCGGCATCGGCGAAGCGACCGACATCGTCGAGAAAGAGATGTATTCCTTCCAGGATGCGATGAACGGCGATCGCCTGACGCTTCGCCCCGAGGCGACAGCCGGCATCGTGCGCGCGATGATCGAGCACAACGCGCTCTACAACGGGCCGCTGCGCCTGTGGAGCCATGTCGTCGTGTTCCGCCACGAGCGGCCGCAGAAGGGGCGCTATCGCCAGTTCCACCAGATCGACGTCGAGGCGCTCGGCTTCGCCGGGCCGGACGTCGACGCCGAGCAGATCCTGATGTGCCGCGCGCTGCTGCGCGATCTCGGCCTGGTCGAGGGACGCGACGTCCGCCTCGAGCTCGCCAGCCTCGGCCAGCCCGGCGAGCGCAGCGCCCATCGCGCCGCGCTGATCGCGCATCTCGAGCGCCATGCCGACGCGCTCGACGAGGACGCGCGGCGCCGGCTCCACAGCAACCCGCTGCGCATCCTCGACAGCAAGAGCCCGGCGCTGCAGCCGATCATCGAGGCGGCGCCTCGTCTGATGGATTTCCTCGGCGCCGACTCGCTGGCGCACTTCGATGCCGTCCGCGCCGTGCTCGACGCGGCCGGGCTTGAGTACCGCGTCAATCCGCGCCTCGTGCGCGGCCTCGACTACTACAACCTCACCGTCTTCGAGTGGACGACCGACAAGCTCGGCGCGCAGGGCACGGTCTGCGGCGGCGGGCGCTACGACGGTCTTTTCGAGCAGCTCGGCGGAAAGCCGACGCCGGCCGTCGGCTGGGGCATGGGCATCGAACGGATGCTGCTCCTGCTCGAAGCGGTCGGCGTCGACGCTGTACCGGCGCCGCCCGACGCCTACGCTATCGTCCCCGACGCCGGCGCGCTCGCAGTCGCGACGATCACCTGCGAGGCGCTGCGCAGGGCCAGCGTCTCGGTCCAGATGCACGGCGCCGGAAGCGAAGGCCTGGGCAGCATGAAGTCGCAGTTCAAGAAGGCCGATGCCAGCGGCGCCCGCTACGCGATCATCTTTGGCGCCGACGAAAGGTCACGCGGCGAGGCCTCCGTCAAATCGCTGCGCGACGCCTCCGCGCCCCAGCGCATGGTCGCCCTCGGCGACGTCGCTGCCTGGGCCACGACCCTCACCGCATAATTCGCGTTTGCCCGCATCGCGCCCGCATCCTCGCGCGGCGCTTCCGAATCCCCCATGGCCACTCATCTCGACCTCGAAGAGCAGGAACAGCTCGAGACGCTCAAAGCGTTCTGGAAGCAGCACGGCAACCTCGTCACCTGGGTGCTCGTCATCGTGCTCGGCGGCTTTGCCGCGTGGAACGGCTGGAACCTCTATCAGCGCGACCAGGGCGCCAAGGCCGGCGCGATGTTCGACGAGGTCGACCGCGCCGCGCAGGCCTCGGACGCCGACGTCGCGACGAGGATCTTCGCCGACATGAAGGCGCGCTATCCGAGCGCCGCCTTCACCCAGCAGGCCGGCCTGGTCGCCGCGCGAGTCGCGGCCGAGAAGGGCAAGCTCGACGATGCCCGGGCGAGCCTCGCGTGGGTTGCCGACAACGCGAGCGAGAGCGAGTACCGGGCGATCGCCAAGCTGCGACTGGCCGGTTTGCTGCTCGACGCGAAGAAATTCGACGAGGCGCTCAAGCAGCTCGACGGCATCGACTCGCCCGAGTTCGCGGGCCTGGCCGCCGATCGCCGCGGCGACGTCTTCCTCACCCAAGGCAAGAGCGAGGAAGCGAAGGCCGCGTACCTGAAAGCGTGGAGCGCGATGGACGAGAAGCTCGACTATCGCCGCCTGGTCGAGGCCAAGCTGAACGTGCTCGGCGTACAGCCGGCGGCGAGCGCCGCCGGGGCGGGCAAGTGACGCTGGTCGACGCGCGGCGCGCTGCGTCAGGGTCGCTGACGCGGGCGGTGCTGGCGGCGCTGGCGCTGTCGCTCGTCGCCGGATGCTCGACGATCGACTCCGCCTACAACTCGACCTTCGGCAAGCTTTTCGGCACGGACAAGCCCAAGGCGAAGGAGCTCGAACCGATCGCGGCGCCGATCACCGTGCGTCCGGTCTGGAACCAGAACGTCGGCGCGGTCCAGTTTCCGCTCACGGTTGCGGTCAACGGCAACGTCCTGACGTTGGCGTCGAGCGACGGCAGCGTCGTCGCGCTCGAGGCCGGCAGCGGCAAGACGCTCTGGCGCGTCGGCGTCGGCGCCAAGATCTCGGCCGGCGTCGGCAGCGACGGCAAGGTCGCGGCCGTCGTCACCCGCGGCGGCGAGCTCGTCGCTCTCGAGAACGGCCAGGTCAAGTGGCGCAGGGCGCTCGGCGTTCGCGTTGCGACCGCACCCCTGGTCGCCGGCGGACGGATCTTCGTCCTCGGCGTCGATCGTGCCATCCAGGCGTTCGATGCCGGCGATGGCGTCAAGCTCTGGCAGGTGGCGCGTCCCGGCGATCCGCTGACGCTCTCGCAGACGGGCGTCATCGCCGCCTTTCGCAACACATTGATCGCAGGGCAGGGGCCACGCATGGCCGGCTTCGATCCGGTCGGTCCGTCGCTGCGCTGGGAAGTGCCGCTCGGCTCGCCGCGCGGTGCCAACGAGGTCGAACGGCTCGCCGACCTCGTCGGCCCGGTCGTGCGCACGGGCGATCTCGTCTGCGCCCGATCGTTCCAGGCGGCGGTCGGTTGCGTCGATGCGCAGCTCGGTACGGTCGCGTGGACCAAGGTGACCGGCGGCACGGACGCCATCGGCGGCGACTCCGAGCTCGTGTTCGGCGCCGACGCTTCCGACCGGATGACCGCGCTGCGCACCGCGAACGGCGACACCGCGTGGACCTCGGAGGCGCTGATGTTCCGCAGCCTCGGACCACCCGGCGTGGTCGCGCAGTCGGTCGTGTTCGGCGACGCCACCGGCATGCTGCACTGGATGTCGCGCGCCAAGGGCGATTCGCAGGCGCGGGTGCCGACCGACGGCAGTGCGATCACGGTGCCGCCTGTCAACGTCGGCGGTGTGCTCGTCGTCGTCACCCGCTCGGGCGGCGTCTTCGCCTTTCGTCCGTCGTGACATGAGGCGATGACGGGATGAAACCCGTGATCGCGCTGGTCGGCCGGCCCAACGTCGGCAAGTCGACCCTCTTCAATCGCCTGACCAAGACCCGCGACGCGATCGTTGCCGACTTCGCAGGCCTTACGCGCGATCGCCACTACGGCGATGCCCGCGCCGGTGGCCACGAGTTCATCGTCGTCGACACCGGCGGCTTCGAGCCCGACCATCCGACCGGCATCGTCCGCGAGATGGCGCGCCAGGCGGAGCAGGCCGTGGCCGAGGCCGACGCGGTCGTCTTCGTGGTCGACACGCGTGCCGGCGTCTCCGCGCACGACCACGACATCGCCCGCTACCTGCGGAGCGCAGGCAAGAAGGTCATCCTCGCCGCCAACAAGGCTGAGGGGATGCCCGAGTCGCCGCTCCTTGGCGAGTTCTTCGAACTCGGGCTCGGTGCGCCGCATCCGGTGTCTGCGGCGCACGGGCAGGGCGTCGTTTCGCTCGCCGAGGCGGCGCTGGAAGCGGCGCTCGGGCACCCGCTGACGAGCGACGACGACGACGATGCCGAGCTTAGTTCCGAGCAGATCGACGCCGACGCGCCGATCCGGCTCGCCGTCGCCGGGCGGCCGAACGTCGGCAAGTCGACCCTCATCAACGCCTGGCTCGGCGAGGAGCGGCTCGTCGCCTTCGACCAGCCGGGAACGACTCGCGACGCGATCGTCGTGCCCTTCGAGCGCGGCGGCCGGCGCTTCGACCTGATCGACACCGCCGGCCTGCGCCGACGCGGCAAGGTCTTCGAGGCGGTCGAGAAGTTCTCGGTCGTCAAGACCTTGCAGGCGATCGCCGAGGCCAACGTCGTGCTCCTGCTGCTCGACGCGACCCAGGGCGTCACCGACCAGGACGCGCACATCGCCGGCTACATCCTCGACAGCGGCCGAGCCGTGGTCCTGGCGGTCAACAAATGGGACGCCGTCGACGCCTACCAGCGTGAAATGCTGGCGCGCTCGATCGAGCAGCGCCTCGCGTTCCTGAAGTTTGCACCGGTGCTGCACGTTTCGGCGCTGAAGCGCCAGGGGCTGGGGCCGGTATGGAAGGCCATCGGCGACGCGCACGCGTCGGCGGTGAAGAAAATGCCGACTCCCGTGCTGACGCGGCTGCTGCAGGAGGCCGTCGAGCACCAGGCGCCCAAGCGTGCGGGCATGTTCCGCCCGAAGCTGCGCTATGCGCACCAGGGCGGCATGAACCCGCCGCTGGTGGTGGTGCACGGCAACTCGCTGGAGCACGTGACCGAC